>CAINFN010000020.1 GCA_903848125.1 uncultured Bacteroidota bacterium | reverse complement strand
GAATTGAAGTATTTGGCGTAGCAAGAGGATACAATGGAATGATTGAGGATGATATCTTCCCAATGGAATCTAAATCGGTAGGTAATATTATTCAACGTGGAGGTACTATTTTAAAAACTGCAAGAAGCAAAGAATTCTTCGAACCTGCAGGCCGAAAAATTGCATACAATAATTTAAAGAAAAGAGGCATCAATGGTATAGTAGTAATTGGTGGAGATGGAAGCTTTCAAGGTGCTCAAATATTTAGCCATGAATTTGATATTCCTTGTATAGGAATTCCAGGTACCATTGATAAAGATATTGCTGGAAGTGATTTCACTATTGGATTTGATACTGCAGTTAATACAGCGGTGGAAGCCATTGATAAAATTAGAGATACAGCAGATGCACATGACCGTTTATTTGTAGTAGAGGTAATGGGACGTGATGCAGGTTATATCGCACTTCATAGTGGCATTGCTACGGGTGCTGAAAATATATTAATTCCAGAATCTAAAACAGATATGGAGGGGATGATTGCTTCTTTAACTGAAAAAGAAAAGAGAAAAAAATTAGTCAATCTAGTTGTCGTAGCCGAAGGGGATGAATTTGGTGGTGGAACAGAAGTAGGAAACTTTCTTAAAGAAAAATTGCCGAATGCCGATATACGCGTATGTATATTAGGTCATATTCAAAGAGGTGGTTCACCAAGTTGTTTAGACCGTTTAATTGCCAGTCGCATGGGTTATCACGCAGTAGAATGTTTAATCAATGGCACCCACAATGTAATGGTGGGCATCGTCGATAATAAAATGAAATATACCCCACTTGATAAAGCAGTAAAAGCAAAACAAAAAATTTCAGAGGAATGGTTAAAAATTGTAAAAATTTTAGCCAGCTAATAAAACAAAAATAAAAAATGAGCTCAACCCCAGTATTCAAACAAACACATCACAAAACAAAAATAGTTGCTACCGTTGGTCCAGCTTGTGATTCGTATGACCAGTTAAAAAATTTAGTGATTGCAGGTGTGAATGTATTTCGATTAAATTTTTCTCACGGTACCCATGAAGATAAAAAAGAAATCATCATTCATATTAGAGGCATCAACAAGGAATTAGGTTGTAATGTGGCCATATTGGGAGATTTACAAGGACCTAAGTTAAGAGTTGGTGAAATTGAAAACAATCGATTAGAAGTAAAAGAAGGCGATATTTTAACTTTTACCAATACCAAATGTATTGGCACTTTAGAAAAAATTTATGTATCCTATCCCAACTTAGCTGGTGATGTTAAGGTGGGCAATATCATCATGATTGACGATGGTAAAATTGAAGTAAAAGTAAGTAGCGTTGAAAAAAATGGTGATGTGAAAGTTAAAGTAACCTTAGGAGGAATTATCTCTTCCAAAAAAGGGGTGAATTTACCTGATACAAAAATATCTTTACCTGCATTAACTGAAAAGGATTTAGAGGATGCTAAATTTATCATCCAAGAAGAATTAGACTGGGTCGCATTAAGCTTTGTAAAAAGAGTAGCAGATATCGAAATGCTAAGAGACCTATTGAATAAAAGCAATAGCAAATCTAAAATTATTGCAAAAATAGAAATGCCTGAGGCATTAACAAATATTCGTGATATCATCATTGCTAGTGATGGGATCATGATTGCAAGAGGTGATTTAGGCGTTGAATTGCCAGTTGAAAAAATTCCATTAATACAAAAAGAATTGATCAAAAAATGTTTGCATAGAGCGAAACCAGTTATTGTAGCTACGCAAATGATGGAGTCGATGATTGATCGCGTCAAACCAAATCGAAGTGAAATTACCGATGTCGCTAATGCTGTAATTGAAGGAGCAGATGCGGTAATGTTAAGTGGTGAAACTGCTACTGGTCAATTCCCAGTTTTGGTGATTGAAACCATGCGTAAAATTATTGCAGAAGTAGAAGCGTATGGCTATAATTACAATCGTTCCGAAGATTTAAAACCACAACCCCACTCTCCTTCTTTCTTAAGCGATGCGGTGTGTTACAATGGCTGTAAGCTTTCCGAAGATACCGAGGCACAAGCATTAGTAGGCATGACGCAAAGTGGTTATACTGCTTTTATGTTAAGTAGCTTCCGTCCAAAATCTCCTTTGTTCATTTTCACTAAAGAAAAAAGTTTAGTAAATCAACTTAGTTTAAGTTGGGGAGTAAGGGCTATTTATTACAATAAAGAAGAAAGTTTAGATAGCATCATTACTGATCAAATTCAAATTTTAAAAAAACATGGATTTGTAAAAACTGGCGACGTAGTAGTGAATACAGGAAGTACTCCTATTCAATTGCATTTGCCAACTAATATGATTAAAATTACTAAAGTCGACTAAATATTAATTTACATTAGACCAATTATTTTATGTTAGAATCCTTTGAGAAAATTCCAGTTGCCATTTATAAAAATCCTGCAGAAGGATCCCATGCAGTGGCCGCTCAAATTGCAACTTTAATAAAAGAAAAGCAAGCCAAAAATTTACCTTGTGTTTTAGGCATGGCTACGGGCACCACTCCTATTTTATTGTATAAAGAATTGGTACGACTGCATAAAGAAGAAGGATTAAGTTTTAAAAATGTGGTGACCATTAATTTAGACGAATACTACCCCATCGAAAAAAGTGCTTATCAAAGTTATTGGAGTTTCATGCACCGTCATTTATTTAGTTTAGTAGACATCGATCCAAAAAATATTCATTTACCAAATGGAGAATGGACAAAAGAAAATTTAAAAGAAAGTTGTATTGCTTACGAACAAACCATTGAAAAAGCGGGTGGTATTGATTTGCAAATTTTAGGCATTGGAAAAAATGGACATATTGGATTTAATGAACCTGGCTCTAGCTTTTATTCTAAAACAAGAGTCATTCATTTAGACCAACAAACTAGAATAGCCAACTCCTATGAGTTTCACGATTTAAACAATGTACCAAAAATGGCCATCACAGTTGGTATTAGTACCATCATGAAAGCCAAGAAAATAGTTTTATTGGCCTGGGGTGATAAGGCTTCTATTGTAGCTAAATCCATTGAAGGCGATGTAACCGAACAAATACCTGCAAGTGTTTTACAAAATCATGACGATTGTACTTTTGTAATGGACGAAATGGCTTCATTAGACTTAACTAGAAATAAAGCGCCATGGCTTACAGGCGAAAATGATTGGACACCTAGCATGATTAAAAAAGCAGTTATTTCTTTAGCCTTAAAATTGGACAAAACAGTTTTAAGTTTAACTGCGAATGATTACAAAGAAAATAATTTAGCAGATTTATTAGTATTGAAAGAATCGGTCTACGATATTAATTTACAAGTATTTTATATGCTTAGGGATACCATTACTGGATGGCCAGGTGGAAAACCCAATGCAACCATTCCAGCGCATCCTGAACGCAGTACACCACATCCAAAAAAAGTGTTGTTGTTTTCGCCCCACCCTGATGATGACATCATAAGTATGGGTGGTACATTTATGCGTTTACATGAACAAGGTCATGATGTACACGTTGCCTATCAAACCAGTGGCAACATTGCAGTTACGGATGAATTTGTAACACGCTTTCTAGATTTCGCAGTTGGTTTTGAAGAATTATTTGGGATAGATAATAAAAAAAGTGAAGAGATATTAAGTACCGCTAGAACTTTTTTAGCAGGCAAAAAATCAAATCACTTAGATACGGCAGAAATCAGAGCCATCAAAGGTCTTATCAGAAGATGCGAAGCCAAAGCCACTTGTAGATACGTAGGTATCAATGAAAATAATTATCATTTCATGGATCTACCTTTTTATGAAACTGGCGCCATAGAAAAAAAACCTATGAGCGAAGTAGATATTCGCATCACGATGGATTTACTAAAACAAATTCAACCTCATCAAGTGTATTGTGCGGGTGATTTAGCCGATCCACATGGCACACATAAAGTTTGTTTAGACATTATTTTTGAAAGCTTACGCAGATTAAAAGCGGAAGGCGAAGTTTGGATAAAAGATTGTTGGGTTTGGTTGTACAAAGGCGCTTGGCAAGAATGGGATATCTCTGAAATTGAAATGGCTGTTCCAATGAGTCCTGATCAAGTAATGAAAAAACGTTTTGGAATATTTATACATCAATCTCAAAAAGACAGTGTGCCTTTTCAAGGAACTGATTCAAGAGAATTTTGGCAAAGAGCAGAAATTAGAAATGCGAACACCGCCGAGTTGTATGCAAAGATTGGTCTTACAAAATATGCAGCAATAGAAGCATTTGTGCGTTGGCATTATTAGAAGATCTTCAATAATTAAGGTTTTTACTTGGGGAAATCGGATTTTAAGGTATATTTGCAACCCCTAACTATTAGGGTAATGGCTGCGTAGCTCAACTGAATAGAGTACCTCACTACGGATGAGGGGGTTTTAGGTTTGAATCCTAACGCGGTCACTAAAAAAAGAACTAAGTCGTTGTAAATGAATAATTTATAGCGACTTTTTTCATTTAGCATGCAGCTCTTTGCTTTAAACATATTAGTTTAATGCAAATAATTTAAATTATTGAATATCAATAATTTAAATAAATCTATATTATTTTTTTGAATATTTTTTTTTAATTACAGTTATTAGCATAATTTTAACGTTAACAATTATATAACATTATTTTAAATTTAAAAACAACTCGAATGAGAAATTTTCTATTTTTTGTTTGTATGGTACTTTTTGCTACTCAAGCAAATGCACAAAATACAAATGCAACCGGAAAAATTACAGATGAAAACGGAGCTCCAATTGTGGGTGCTTCTGTAGTAGAAAGAGGAACCAAAAATGGTACCCTTTCTAGTAATGATGGAACTTTTACTTTAAAAACTAAAGCAAAAGCATCATTAGTAATTTCTTCCCTTGGTTACAAATCAGCTCAAGTAGCTGCCGGTGACGGACTACAAGTAAAACTTCAATCAGATGTGAATGCATTAAGTGAAGTAGTAGTAACAGCTTTAGGTATCTCTAGAGATAAAAAAGCAATTGGTTACTCTGCTCAAACAGTAAATGCTGAATCATTATCTTCTGGTGGTAAATCAAACTTAGTGGATGATTTACAAGGTAAAGTTTCTGGTGTACAAATTACAAACACTGGAGGACAAGCAGGTGGTGGTTCTACTGTAGTTATTAGAGGTTACAACTCTTTAACAGGTAACAACCAACCATTGTATGTAGTAGATGGTGTACCTATTGATAACACTACTGATGGAGGTACTTCTAGTCAATACGGCTACCCTTCTCCCAATAGAGCGATTGATATCAACCCTGATGACATTGAAAATGTAACAGTATTAAAAGGTGGAGCTGCAACGGCATTGTATGGTATACAAGCTGCGAATGGTGCCATCATCATCAATACAAAGATGGGTAAAGCTGGTAAAGCTGCTATCGATTTTAGTTACAGCAATTCTGCTGCAGAAGCAAATAAGTTTCAAGCAACTACCAAACAGTGGCTTAGAGGTTCTGGTGGTATCCCAACAACTAATACTAGTAACATGTGGGGACCAAATGCATTCTCTAATCCTGTTTTCGTTAAATCGTATAATATGATGGATTTAGTAGGTGATGGTGTGGTTAAAGATGTAACTGGATTACCTATTCCTTTCTATCCAAATAACTTTGAGAATTTCTATCATACTGGTTCTGGTATAACCAATAAATACAACTTATCAGTTTCTGGAGCAAATGAAAAAACAAGTTATTTTACAGGTGTTTCTAGATTAGATCAAGAAGGGTTAATTAAAAACAACACTTACCAAAAAACTGATTTCGTTGTAAACATGACTTCTCAACTATCTGAAAGACTTAAATTAGGTGTTAAACTTAATTATATCAATACAGGTGGTAATAGATACAACCAAGCTACTTTCTCTAACAACTTGGCTTACTATTTAAATACTTTTGATATCTTAACTTATCACACAGTAAACTTAGCTACAGGTACTGAAAGTTACTGGAACAATGGCCAACAAAGTCCAATGTGGATGGTGAACAATGGTGGTGAGAAATACGATGTAAATCGTTTACTTGCTAACATGGATTTAAGCTATAAAGTATCAAAAGAAGTAAGAGTGGATTACAAAATAGGTATGGACCAATATTCTGAAGGTCGTAAAAGATTTGACAAGACTGGAACTTGGGGATATAGCTCAAATAACTTTACTGGTTCTATCAATGAAGGAAGAATTGGAAACATGCAATTAAACTCAGAATTAATCTTGCATTTTGATCACAAATTTGGTAAAGATCTTGAATTACGTTCTTTTGCTGGTCAAAACATATTTTATAAGAACTATGATTTCTTAAATGATTACGGTAACTCTTTTGTATTACCTAATTTATATGATATCACAAATACACAAACTCAAACCATTTCTCACTCTTCTTATACGAAGCAAACTTTGGGCGTATATGGTGATATCCAATTAGACTATAAAAAGTTCTTATTCGTAGAAGGAACTTTACGTGAAGACTGGTCTTCAACATTGCCTCGTAACAATATGGGCTTTACTTACCCTTCAGTAAGTGCTGGCTATATTTTCTCTGAGCATATTAAAGCACCTTGGTTAACTTATGGTAAGATTAGAGCTTCTTATGCAGGTACTTCAAATGATGCCCCTGTAAACTCTTTACAAACATCATATAACAATGCCTCACCAGCTATTTTAGGTAATGTAAGATTCTCTTACCCTACTACAGTGGGTAACCCAACTATTAAGCCTGAGAGTACCACTCAACAAGAGATTGGTTTGGAATTAGGTTTATTCAAAAGAAAAATAACATTTGAAGGAGCTTATTATTCTAAGCGTTCATTTGATCAAATTATCTATGCACCAACATCTGGCGTTACAGGTGTAAGTAGCACTTTAATTAACTTAGGTGAAACAACCAATAAAGGGGTTGATGCGAATTTAAGCTTCAACAACATCGTAAACGTGAAAGGATTTACTTGGACCTCTGCATTTAACTTTACCAGAAACAGAAGTATGGTAGTAAAAGTTGGTGAAGATGGTAATGATCAGGTTGCTTTACTTTATGGTTACAATACCAACACTGAAATTGATGCGGTAAAAGGCCAACCATTTGGAGCTATTTATGGTTATGCTTGGAAGCGTTATGGTAAATCACCATCTGATGCTGATTACTTAAGTGCTCCATTGTTATTAAATGCTAGTGGTTCTCCACAAAGAGATGCAGTAAAAACCTTATTAGGTAATACTTCACCTGATTTCATTTTAGCATGGAACAACGCTATGAGCTATAAAAATTTCAATTTTGGCTTTACTTTAGAATGGAAGAAAGGTGGTGATGTAATCAATGATTACAATGCCATGATTACTTATTCTGGTAAATCCATCTTAACTGATAACAGATACTATGACCCAACTGTAGCTGGTGCACCAACTAATGTGTTAGGTACAAAAATCTATTCTGGAGTTAATGCTGCAGGTCAAGTAGTAAATGACAAACCAACTCAACTTACTAAAACTTGGTACACTACAGTGGTTTATAAAGTAGATGAAAACTATGTTGAAGATGCAACTTGGTTAAGACTTAGAAATATTTATGTTGGGTATTCTGTACCTCAAAAAATATTAAAACCAATGCATATCAAAGGAGTTGACTTAACTTTCTCTGGAAGAAACATTTGGTTGAAAACTAAATACACTGGTGTAGATCCTGAAGTTAGTTCTGGTGGTTCTGGGCCTAATGCAACAACAGGTATGGATATAGCAAGCATACCAGCAACTAAATCATGGGATTTTAGCGTGAAATTTAAGTTTTAATAAAATCAAAGAAATAGTAAAACAAACAAAAAATAATTAATATGAAACAAAGAATTAAAATAGCATTACTTGCCTCTTGTGTAAGCCTAGTAGTATTTTCTTCTTGTACAAAGACTTTGGATTCAATGGCTACGATGAATAATAATGAAAATTCACCGACCTCTGTAATTCCATCCTCTCTTTTAACACAAGCGATATATGCTGGACCATTAACAGATCAAGGTGGATTTGGCGATGGCCAAATAGGTGTATTTAACGGACATGCTGCTGGTAACCACGCAACTGGTTTGTCGTACAACCAATACCAATTATCAAATAATGACCTTCAATATTTATTCAATGATGCTTATGTATCATCATTGATGAACTTGAAGCAAATTATTGTAAATGCAAAATCAAATGAGAAAGCATACGTAGGTATTGCTCAAATATTACAAGCTTACGAATTGGGTTATGTAACATCTTTATATGGAGATATCCCTTGGTCAGAAGCTTTAGATGTGGTAAAATTCCCACATCCACATTATGATGCTCAAGCTAGTATTTACACTGCTATACAAGGTTTATTGACTACCGGTATTTCAAACCTAGCTGCAGGTGCAGGATCAACAGTTAAAGGAGATATACTTTATGGTGGTGATTTAGCTAAATGGAAAGCAACTGCCTTAATGTTAAGTGCTAGATATTACAATCACTTAAGCAAAAAAGATCCAGCTGGTTCTGCAACAAATGCCCTAGCAGCAGTTGCTGCAGCAAAAGATGCAGGATTTAAAAGCAGTGCTGCCGATTTAAAAATGGCTTATGATGGGTCTACTTACTTGTTAAACCCATGGCAAGCAACTTATATCAATGGTATGTATGTTGCTAACAAGCCTTTCTTGGATATTTTATTAACAACTAAAGATCCTCGTTTAAGAGCATTTTATACATCTTGGACTGGTACTGTACCAAGTAAAAATGCGTATGGTTTGGGTAAATTACAAGATGGTGACGTAGGAACAGGTGCTTACATGAGCATTGGTGATAGTACTTATTATGGTGCTAGAAATTCTCCAGTATTGTTTGCTACTTATTTTGAATTATTGTTTATTGAAGCAGAAGCCAATATGCGTGCAGGTAATGCTGCTGCTGCTGCCACTGCACATAATGCTGCTGTAGCTGCTCATTTAAACCAAGTAATTAGCTTTGCTGCTGATAAGGCATTAATACCAGGTTATCTTGCGATATATGGTGCTGAAACTGCAAGCACGATTACTATGGAAAAAATAATGACTGAAAAATACAAAGCCATGTTTGCTCAAGAAGTTGAAACTTGGATGGATGTAAGAAGACATGGATATGCTTATCCTGCTGGAATGCAATCAATTCCAGTAGCGAGCAATGCTTCTGCTACTAAAGTGCCTGTATCTTCTACATTTATGCAACGTTTATTGTATCCTCAAGATGAATTAGATAAGAACAAAGCAAATGTTCCTAAAGCAACTTTATTTGATAAATTGCCAATTACACAATAGAATTTACAATAGCTATTTAAAAAAGGCCTCCGAATTTTCGGGGGCCTTTTTTTTGTATTTTTGGATAAATTTCAAGTATTGAAAATTTTGTTTCTTTCAGTTGGCAAACCCAATGAGCCCTATATTAAAGATGGGGTTGAACACTTTACTAAAAGAATTGGGCACTACTATCCTATCGATTGGCAATTGATAGCACCTGCAAAAGCAAACAATCCTGGGCAAATTAAGAAAGCAGAGGCCCTAAGTATACTAAAGGCAATACAACCCACTGATGTGCTTATACTATTAGAGGAAACTGGTAAAATGCTTAGTTCTCCAGGATTGGCAAAATTGATTCAACAAAAGGCCAATCAAAGTGCCCAACGCATTGTATTTTTAATTGGAGGTGCTTATGGTGTGTCTGATGAAATCAAACTCAGCGCCCAATTTAATTGGTCCTTGTCCGAATTGGTGTTCCCCCATATGCTGGTTCGTTTAATTTTAGCTGAACAAGTTTACCGTGCTTGCAGTATCTTGGCCAATGAAAAATACCACCACGAATAAAAATGAACATTACCTTATATATCACCATCATTACTGTAGTTACATCTATCTCTGCGATGTATAATGAACCCCTAATGGATAAATTAATTTTTCATCCCTACACCGTTCACCAGCACAAGGAATGGTACCGATTTTTTACCTCAGGTTTTATTCATGCCGATTTTATGCACCTTGCGTTTAATATGTTTTCGTTTTATATGTTTGGTGATTATGTCGAACAATATTTTGCCATGATCTTTGGCGCTTCAGGTAGTACTTTCTTTATTCTCCTTTATATCAGTTCCTTATTAATTTGCTTAATTCCAACTTACCTAAACCATTATAAGCAATACCATTACCAAAGCTTAGGTGCTTCTGGTGCGGTATCAGCTATTGTTTTTGCAGGTATTTTTCTGCAACCCACCATGCAAATTGGTTTTTTCATTATCCCTCCCATTATACCAGGTTTTATATTTGGTCCAATTTACCTTGGTCTAACTGCTTATCTATCCAAAAAGGGACAGAGCGGTATCAACCATAGCGCCCATTTGTGGGGTTCTATATATGGGATTGTATTCTTAATAGTAACTGCTCACTTTATTGGGCATGTTGAAGTAGTCAGCTTATTTATGGATCAAATTAGAGTTTACCTTGGCAGGTAATTTTTAACACCTTTTTAGTTTGAGGTGTTATTTTAAATCGGTCATCAATTCGATGTCCTACTACCCAACAAATTTTAGTTCCTACCGCTATAATAGCCACTTGTTCCTTGTTGGCTGGACTTAATTTTAAACCACCTAAAAAGTGATTTAGTTTCTTTTTCTTTCTTAACCCAAGTGGGTAAAAATAATCGGTAGACTGCCAAGTTCTATATAAAATAGGCCAATCTAATTGAGCTGCATCTATATAAGCAATAGTTGGACTAGGATCCACTTTTGCTATATTACTAGCGTCCATCATTTCAAAATGCAAGCTGCCATTTTTAGTTTGTAAAACTCCCTCTCCTATATAAATAACCAAATGCTCCTTAGGGGTATCGTTAGCAACAATTTGAATTTCATTATTGTATTTAATAAAGCGATGTGTAGGCGTAGCTATATAGGCGCCATTGTTCGCCTCTAATAATTTATGTACCTCAGTAATTTGCGCTGGCTTAAACCCATAGGTTTCAATTAAACCCCAGGTATAGGTGGCATTGCCCTTTACCTTATTCCAATAGCTAATTGGTAAAGTGAGGATTCCTTTTTTGGTTTTAACCCCTTTTTTCCAAAAATTGGATACGGTAGCTTCCACAATTTCAGCAGCTTCTTTTAATTTTTCGGCTGTCGCAAAAATATTTTCATTTACGTTGGTATATACTTCCTGAATTTGTGGGATTATTTTATTCCGAATTAAATTTCGGGTATAATCATCTTTATCATTAGAGCTGTCTTCGACATAGGCTACTTCATTAGCCTTGGCATAGTCTTTTATTTGTGCTTTCGAAAAAGACAATAAGGGTCTCGCTAAATTTAATACATCATTACGTCTATGAGGAATGCCGGTTAATCCATTTAAACCTGTACCTCTAAAAAGCTGCATTAAAACAGTTTCCGTTTGGTCATCCAAATGATGTGCAGTTAATAAAACATCGTCATTTTTCAACAAAGATTCAAACCAAGCATACCTAATTTCACGGGCTGCTTCTTGTATGCCCATTTTATACAATTCAGCATATTTTAAAGTGTCTACTCTATGAACTTGTAAAGGCAGTTTTAACTTTTCAGCAAAATCTCGGATAAAATTTTCATCTCTTGTACTTTCTTCTCCACGTAATTGAAAATTAACATGTGCTAAGGTAATATGCGCCTTGGCAGCATGCATAAGATGAGCTAAAACCATACTATCTACCCCACCACTTAACGCTATTAGAAAATGGGTTTTTTTGATGGCTAAAGCTGGAAACTTTTTATCCCAATTTTTTGTAAAGTTTTCGAGCGTTAACATGCAAATAAATTTGTGGTAATTATTTTTTTTGCTCTTTGGCCCAAGCATCTTTTAAAGTAACTGTTCGATTAAATACCAAAGACTGTTTTGTACTGGTGGTGTCTTGATAAAAATAACCCTTTCTTAAAAACTGAAAGCGGGCATCTAATGCATCATTTAATAAAGCAGGTTCCCCCCAGGCATTGGTTACTTTTGTTAAAGAGTTAGGGTTGATATAATCTTTAAAGTCCCCTTCGGCATTGGCCACATCTTCCACTTTAAACAGTCGGTCATATTCATTTAGCGTAACAGGAACGGCATGTTTAGCACTCACCCAATGCAAGGTTCCTTTCACATGTAAACCAGAGGTATCAGATCCGCTTTTACTTTCTGGAAAATAATTTGCATAAATAGTTTGTACATTGCCTTGCTCATCCTTATCAAAGCTGTTACACTTAATAATATAAGCACTCTTTAAGCGCACCATTAAATCTGGCCCTAGTCTAAAATACTTTTTAGTAGGCAATTCCATAAAGTCGTCTCTTTCAATCCATAATTCTTTGCTAAAAGGAACTGCTCTTACTCCCCCTTCGGCATCTTCTGGATTGTTTTCAGAATTGAGTATTTCTTCTCCTAATTCATAATTAGTAATCACCAATTTAACTGGATCCGTCACCACCATTCTTCTTTGTGCAATTTTATTCAAATGCTCTCTCACACAAAATTCTAACAAACTAAAATCAATAATATTTTCTCTTTTGGCAATGCCTATTCTTTCACAAAAATCACGAATACTTTCTGGTGTATAGCCTCTTCGGCGCATACCGCTTATGGTGGGCATGCGAGGATCATCCCAGCTTTCTACATGATGCTCTTGCACCAACTGCAATAATTTACGTTTACTCATAATGGTATACGTCATGTTCAATCGCGCAAACTCATATTGCTTGGAAGGAAAAATACCTAATTGCTCAATACCCCAATCATACAAGGCACGGTGTGGTATAAATTCTAATGTACATATAGAATGGGTGATGTTTTCTATGGAATCACTTTGTCCATGTGCAAAATCATACATTGGATAGATACACCATTTGTCTCCGGTACGGTGATGATGTGCTTTTTTAATTCTGTAAAGTAGCGGATCACGCAAATGCATATTTGGATTGCCTAAATCAATTTTTGCACGCAACACTTTAGCGCCATCTTCAAAATTACCCGCCTTCATGGCTTCAAATAAAGTTTTGTTTTCTTCGATGGATCTATTGCGATAGGCATTCCCAGTTCCTGGAACTGTGGGCGTCCCTTTTTGAAGTGCAATTTCTTCAGCGGTACTATCATCCACATAGGCCAACCCCTTTTCAATTAATTGAATGGCAAAACCATATAAGGTATCAAAATAATCAGATGCATAACACTCCTTTACCCAATCAAAGCCAAGCCACTTAACATCAGCTTTGATGCTTTCCACATATTCAGTTTCTTCGGTAGTTGGATTGGTATCATCAAACCTTAAATTGGTTGCTCCTCCAAAATGTTTTGCCAATCCAAAATTCAAACAAATACTTTTAGCATGACCTATATGCAAATAGCCGTTTGGCTCAGGCGGAAACCTGGTCAAAATAGACGCATACTTCCCTGCTGCTAGGTCTTGGGAAACAATTTCTTCAATAAAATTTAAATTCTTTTCTTCACTCATTTTGGATGAAACTATTCGGGTAAAGATACTAAAATAGGGCTCAAAAACCTACCCTTTGTACCCGTATAATTTTTGTACTTCTAAGACAATTTTTTCAATGTCTTTGTCATCACCCTTAGCATCATATTGCTGCTTTAAATTGCTTCCAAAAACAAAAGCAACCGCCTGCCAAAATCCAGCATTAAACCCGCCCTTGAACTCTTTAATTATCTCATAACAATTATTGCCTGTTTCTCTGTTAATCAACTTCATTAACACCTTGCCTTGATACACCGATAAATTGGTAACCTTATCTGCAAAATCTCTTTTTAATTCCTTCTCTCTTGATTTAATAATTAATTTTCTTTGACGCTCATCTGGAACATGGGCCAATTGAAGATTTACTTCTGAAATAATTTTACTTGCAGTTTTAGCATAGGGATAGGTTACATAAACTGCATTCCTTAGTCTAGTCCAATCTTTCCAATATTTTTTCCATTGATTGGTTTGAACAGCGTTTACTTGAGCTGGAGGCAACCAGGACTGTGGAATGGTGTCCCCCTCGGGAGTAATGAAAGCTTCCACCCTTAATGTATCATACATGCCACCTGTTTGCGCAGTTGAATTGCCCGCCCATAGCAGAGCGCAACAAAACAATAAATGATATGTATACTTTTTAAACATGCTAATTTTAACTTACATCTATAAGAACTCTATTTTAAACTTACTTGATTATCTAGTCCTACCTATTGATACAAAAAATTTAAAAAAGTAACCTTTCCTATTTAGCTTTTAACTTTTTCACTCGGTTCATGGTGGCTATACCAAACCCAATCACCATTACAATTACCCCTATCCACAAAATATTTATAAATGGAAATTCATAGGCTTTTAAAGTAATCAAATTACTTAAGGAGGCCGATTCCTTTACGCCAATTTCTAAGATGCCCTTTTTCTGATCTACCACTTTATTAAAGCTAAGAACTATATTTTGAGCTTTTACGGTATCAAACTTAGCTTGCAATGTCATTCCTTGTAAAGTAATACTAGGGTTAGCTTGGTATTTTAAACCTTCTTTTGAAGTAACCGCTAATTGCAATACTAATTCATTAGTTCCTGCAGGTTTATCAGGGTTTGGATTAATTAAT
>CAINFN010000019.1 GCA_903848125.1 uncultured Bacteroidota bacterium | reverse complement strand
GTATTATTTTAGTTTCCGCAGTATTAGACTTAAGAACACTTACTTTTCAAGATGGAGATGACATTTCTTTTGTCATGAACCTACCTACTTATGCAGCAACAGCATGGTACCATAATAAAATTCCGAATAAGCCAGCAAGCATCGAAAACTACTTAAAAGAAGCAAGAACCTTTGCGGAAGGCGAATATACCAATGCGCTTATGAAGGGTAGTAAAATTACTCAAGCAGAAGCAGCAGGCATTGCAAAAAAACTTAGTTACTTCACTGGACTTAGTACCTCTTATATTTTAAATGGAAAATTAAGAATCACTCAAGGTCAATTTTGTCAAGAATTATTAAGAGATGAGCATATGACCACCGGTAGAATTGATTCAAGATACAAAGGCATCAATCAAAACTTATTAAGTGAGCGTACTGCCTATGATCCACAAAGCAATGCCTTAAGTCCTATTTATATCACTTCGTTTTTAAACTACTATTATAACGAGTTAAAAGTAAATAAGAATTTAACTTACCATACTACTGCCAATAGCTTAGCTGGTTTCAAATGGGATTGGAAGCATAATATGAGTGGATTCGGAGATGCAGCTACACCTAACACTGCTGTAGATTTAGCTGATGCCATGTCTAAAAATCCAAACTTAAAAATATTGGTTTTAAATGGCTATTACGATTTAGCGACTCCATTTTATGGTATAGAATATACATTCGACCACATGGGTTTAGAACCAAAAATTCTTGCCAATGTTCAAATGAAGTATTACGAAGCAGGACATATGATGTATACGCACCCTGCTTCAGGTGTTGCCTTTAAAAAAGATGTTGCAAGTTTTATCAAAGCCAACTCAAACATTAAATAATTTATGAGAAATATAGTATTAGCCATAGTTTGCTTGATAAGCGCTTCGGCCCTTGCACAAAACACTAGCCTAACCGTTGAAAAAATAATGAAAGATCAACAATGGGTAGGCACATCCCCAAGCAATGTTAGCTGGTGTTGGGATAGCAAGTCGGTGTTTTTTAATTGGAATCCTGATAAAAATGTGATGGATTCTTTTTACACTTACAAACTAAATGGCAAACAACCAGAAAAATTAAGCTACAATGAGGCCCAAGTTTTAAGAGCGATCAACGGCGGTCAATACAATAAAAATTACTCTAAAATAACCTATAGTTACAAAGGGGATATTTTTATTTTAAATACAGTTAATGGAGCTATTACGGCTATCACGCAAACAGAAGACATGGAATCCAATCCTAGTTTTATTGCTAATGATGAATGGGTGGTATATAGTAAAAATAAAAACTTATATGCATGGCAAATTAAAACAGGCTTTACAAAACAACTTACCAATTTTGTAAAAGAACTTGATAGAGCCCCTAAATCAAATATGACTGCCCAGGATTTATTTTTACAAAATCAATCTCTAGCTAATTCTGAAATTCTGCGACAAAGAAAACAAAAAAGAATTGCCAGAGATGCTTTTATGGAATATGTAAAAGTGAAACCTTTTGTAAAACCTATTGCTGTGGGTGATAAACAAATAAGAGAGGTGCAAGTAAGTCAGTCTGGAGAATTTGTGGCTTATACCCTATTCACTCCTGATTTATCTAAAAATACGATTGTGCCTTCTTACGTTACTGAAAATGGCTATACCACCGATATCCCAGGCAGAGAAAATGTTGGTATTGCACAAGGCACTTATGAGACTTTCGTTTACAATAAAAACTTGGATACGGTTTATGCAGTTAAACTAGATTCTATCCCTGGTAGTAACGACAAGCCTGCTTATTTAAAGGATTATCCTAACAAAAAAGAAGTCAAGCCTTATTCAAGAAAATTATGGATTTCAAGTATCAATTGGAATGAAACTGAATCTATTGCGGTTGTGGATATAAGATCAACAGATTATAAAGACAGATGGTTAATGCTATTAGACGCTACTACAGGTAAGTTAAGCTTAGTGAATAGACAAAGAGATGAAGCTTGGATTGGAGGCCCCGGTAATGGCGGATTTCGTGCTGTAGTAGATTGGATTAATCCCCACCAATTTTATTTTCAAAGTGAACAAACTGGTTATTCTCATTTATATACCTATGATATCATAACCAAAGAAACCACGGCTCTTACAAAGGGTGATTATGAAATTCAAAATGTAGTATTAAGCAAGTCTAAAAAACTATTCTATGTTTTAACCAATGAGGCACATCCTGGAAAACAAGATTGGTATAAATTAGCGATAGATGGTTCAAGCAAAGAAAAAATCACCAACAAAACAGGTGGATTAGAAGTAGCCTTGTCTCCTGATGAAAAAAACATTGCTTACCGTTATTCCTACATCAACAAACCATGGGAATTATTTATACAAGAAAATAAAAGCACCAATGCCATTACTCAAGTAACTAATAAAGCCATGAGTGATGAATTTACACAGTACCCATGGAGAGAAAATAAAATATTTACCATTACTGCTAGAGATGGACAGCCTGTGTATGCTAGAATTTACGAACCAAAAGCGGGTACAAAAAATAATGCTGCCGTAATTTTTGTACACGGTGCAGGTTATTTACAAAACGTGCATTATTGGTGGAGCAGCTATTCGAGAGAATACATGTTCAATAATTTATTAGCCGACAAAGGTTATACCGTTATTGATATTGATTACAGAGGCAGTGCAGGTTATGGTAGAAATTGGAGAACAGGCATTTATAGATTTATGGGTGGAAAAGATTTAGATGATGAAGTGGATGCCGCCAACTATCTAGTGAAAGAATTAGGGATTGATAAAAATAGAATTGGCATGTATGGTGGTAGTTATGGTGGGTTTATGACCTTAATGGCCTTATTTACTCAACCAGATGTCATTAAAGCAGGTGCGGCGTTAAGACCAGTTACCGACTGGTCTCATTACAACCATGGCTATACAGCTAATATTTTAAACATCCCTCAAGAGGACAGTATCGCCTACGCAAGATCCTCTCCTATTAATTTTGCAAGTGGCTTAAAAAACCATTTATTGATTTGCCACGGTATGGTGGATGTAAACGTGCACTTTCAAGATGCGGTTAGACTAAGTCAAAAATTAATTGAATTAGGCAAAGACAATTGGGAAATGGCTGCTTATCCAATGGAAGACCATGGATTTGTAGAGCCTAGTAGTTGGACAGATGAATACAAACGTATTTTAAAACTATTTGATAAAGAATTAATTAAATAGGATTTAAGAATTTAACAAAAAAGCCCCCCGAAATTCGAGGGGCTTTTTTATTATTTATTATTTATTGCTCAGTTGATTTTAAAAAATCTACCAGATAATTACCCCAAATCGCAGGTAAGGAATGGGTACCATGTCCTCGTGTTGCACTGGTAATTGGTAATAATATAAATTTACTCTTAGGTATTTTTAAAATAGCGGTATCTACTATTTTTAACTCAGGCGGATTCACTTGATCATCAGCAGAATTTATAGCCAAAACTGGCGCTTTAATTTTATTTAAGTTGGGCGCCGGATTGTACTTTCTTGATGATTCAAATTGATACAACATATCATTAGCATCCTTACCCTTAGCAGCATTCACTAAATACTTATCTAAATAAAGTTCTGCCGCTTCTCTTGTTGGCGCCTCTTTTTGCCATTGCAATGGAGCACTGCCCAAAATAGCCAATATATTTAATGCATTTTTTAAACCATACGCTGGTTCTGTTGTGTAGTTCCCATTGTCCCAATTGGGGTCATCTTTAATGGCATCTATCATCATTTTACGCATCATTCTATTTCTACCTGCAATTTCAACAGGCGCGCTTGCTAGAGGCATCAAAGCATCCATAAAATCTGGATAGCGCTCCCCCCAAACCCAGGACTGCATTCCACCCATGGAAGTGCCTGTTATAAGTCTTGCATGATTAACTCCTAAATGTTTTGTAACCAATAAATAAAGTGCATCTACCATGTCATCATAAGTATATGCAGGAAACTTCATTCTCAATCCATCACTTGGTTTACTTGACTTTCCATGGCCAATGCCATCTGGTAA
The DNA here is from genome assembly GCA_903848125.1 of uncultured Bacteroidota bacterium. Taxonomy (GTDB): domain Bacteria; phylum Bacteroidota; class Bacteroidia; order Chitinophagales; family Chitinophagaceae; genus Sediminibacterium. The sequence goes on along the minus strand of CAINFN010000019.1, from coordinate 7,931 downwards.
TACAATAAAATATTTAGAGGCATCTAATGGCTGTCCCTTTCTAAATAGTTGTCCAGCAAAATTTTCAGTCAATAAGCTCATGCCTGAACCTCCAGTGCCATGAGTAATCAAAACAAAATTATCAACTTGCCCTTTTGAATTTTTATGTGGCGTACCAATATAATAATAATGAAGCCTTAGTGAATCTAAATGAAGGCCATCACCAAATTTGAAATTCTTAATGATATAATCCCCTTCTTCATAAGGCACCACTTTTTGGGCATATATATTGCTTGCATTAATTAATATCAATGCTATAAGGATAAGTTGGAAAAATCTATTTTTAAAATTCATCTAGTGTAAGGGTTTATTTATTGTAGAAATGCCAATTGGTTTGGAAATCTCTAGTAATAGGTTGATTGGTTAAAATGGCTCTTAGCATTTCAATTGGCATTCTGTTTTCTCTTAATATCGCATCATGATATTGCTTTAAAGTCATTTTCTTTGTATCTACTAACTCTTTTTTCAAGGCATAAAATTGCAAACCGCCTACCATATAGGCTAGCTGATACAATGGACCATAATTGGTTGTAAACGATCTTCTAACTTCCCCTTCGGCATTGGCTCTTTCATGACCCACACGATCTACTAAGTAATCGATACATTGTTGTGGAGTCCATTTGCCTAAATGATAATTTAGTGAGAACATGATTCTTGCACAACGGTGCATGCGCCAAAATAACATCCCTACTCTTTGTTCTGGTGTTTGTGGAAACTTCATATCCCACAAAAGCAATTCCCAATACAATGAATTTCCTTCATTCCAAAATGGCGTAGAAAAATTACGATAGGGTTTATACCTGTTTGACATGAACCCTTGTAGATGGTGTCCAGCAATTAACTCATGGTGCACTGTGGCACGAGAAAAATCTGGATTGTTACCACGCATACTCATCATTTTTTCTTCATAATCCATGGTATTGGTAGGATAAGAAATTAATAAAGTTTCTCCACCTAAAAAGAAGGGACTTACTAATTGTCTTTCTGGAGACATCATATACATATTCCAAGTTTCCTCTGCAATGGGCGGTATGGTGATTAGGTCATGTTTTTTTAAGAAATCAACCGATTGATTGTATAAATCAAACATCGCCTCTGGTTGTTTACCAGGTGCTACATAGGCATTTTTTAATTTTTCTTGTGCCGCTTTCCAATTGTCTCCAAATCCCATTTCACGTGAGGCTTTTAATAATTCAGCATCACACCATGCAAACTCTTTATTGGCAATGTCCACTAATTCTTCGGGTGTGTAGGGGATAAACTCAAGTTTTAATTGACGAATCAATTCATCACGACCAATTGGTTTACCAATAATGCCACTGCCATCATCTTTTTGATATGCCACCAACTTCCCTTTTTTCCTAATTGCTACGGCATAGTTATTTAATAAACTATCTGTAACACCATATGTTTTAGGTACCCACCAAGTAAATAATGGATCATACCCGTTGTAAAAATTATAATAGTTTTTTAAAACACTTTGTAAATTTTTAATAGAAGTACTTGCATAATCTGCTAAGCTTAAATCAATACTATCTGCTTTTTTTAAGCCCTGAATAGATTTTGAAATTTCTTTATTGATGTCATTTAATTCCTTAGCCACCTCCTGACCTACTACTGCAATACCTCGACGACGTGGTTTTTCCAAGGTATTGATTCTGCCAGCAAAGGGTAAATATTTTGCAATTTGATCGTATTTAACTTGCTCCTCTTTTAATTGATAATCTTGATCTTCTAAATTTCTTTTAAATAGCACATAATCTACTTTACCATTGATGTCCATGGAAGAAAAATCCATTTTCGAAATTTGTTGCTGATAATCGGCAATCAATTTTAATAAACGTTGACGACGCTCTGGTGTATTATAACCATAATTCGCATCCTGTCTACTACTCGAAGAATAAAAACGTGTGATACTTCCTTTGTCTGCTTCATATTGAATCATCACATCGGCCATTTCACTTGTTTGCTTATACAAGCTACTTTTGTTTTGTTGAGCCGATGAATTAGTAGCTGGAAATAATTGCAGTACTAAGATGACAACAACAACTAATTTTTTCATCCATTTATAGTGGTTCATATAGGGTAATTTATAAAGTAAAATAATAAAAAAACTAGAATAGTCAACTATTTTATGACTAGAGGCAGCATTTAATGAAAAGACCCTTGCAAATTGGTGATTTACAAGGGTCTTTTTTATTAGGTAAAGCTAAAAGGCGTCTTTATGTTTATTTTTTCGCTATTTGGAAAGTTTTAGTAGAAGTATTGGTGGTAGTTGATTTTGAAGTAACTGTAACCGTTACTGTACACAAAACACCCGAAGTTAAATTTGAAATATTTACTGCGTTCGTAGCACCTACTGTACTTGCAATACTGCTTGTAGAAACTATACTTGCATCTAAATTCTTTTTGGCAGTTACATCAATGGTTACGCCATCTTTTGGCAAGGTTGAGGTAACATTTACATTGATTGCCTGTGTGGCGGCTAAGGCTGGTAAAATAAAGCTTGTAGCAGAATCGGTTATAGCTTTTCCTTCCACTTCCACCTTAAAAACAACTGTTGCCTCCGTAGGAGTTGGGGTTGGTGTTGGCGTAGGTGTTGGTGTAGCTGCATCCCCTCCCTTACTACATGAAAAAAGGATAAATGGAATGGCAACCAATGCTAATTTTAAATATTTTATACTATTCATACTTACTTTTTGTAGGCCATGAGGGTTGACCGTGAATTAATAAGACCAAAATTAATAAATTTAAATTAAATTGAATTTTAATTTGATTACAAAATCAACCAAAACAATAAAAATGACCCCATTGCTTGTAAACCTATCTTTTATCCATAACCCTTTTATAGAAATTATTCTTAGGACCCTTGCTGTGTATGCCTTCATGATTGCAGCTTTACGCCTATTTGGGAAAAAGGAACTGGCTCAATTGTCGGTTATTGACTTGGTTTTCATCCTTTTAATCAGTAACTCCGTTCAAAATGCAATGGTAGGACCTGATACTTCCTTAGATGGAGGATTGGTGGCCGCAGGCGCCTTGTTTTTTGCCAATTATACCCTAAAGCAAATACTGTACCGTAGTAAAAAAATAAGCGATTTGGTTCAAGGGGAAGCTATTTTACTCATTTATGAAGGTGAAGCCAATATGGTAAATTGTAGGAAGGCAGAAATTACCATTGAGGAATTAGAAGCCGCCGTTAGAGAACACGGTGCTAGAGACATTCAAAAAGTAGATTTGGCCATTTTAGAAGTAGATGGCAACATTAGTGTCATTAGCAGCGATTATCAATCCAAATCTAGAGTTGCTCATCCACGCAAGCATAAATTCAAAGGGCGTTTAAACAAAAACTAGAAATCTTTTACGTTACCGGTTCTTTTTAAGACACCCCATACCTGCAACTCCCCTTTTATGGCACGCTTGATGGCTTTAAAAAATACATACATCATCAACCATCTATAAATTAATCTTTGCGGAACAAGCCAGATTAGCTTCCATGGATTTTCTTTCTCAAATGCAAATGCAATGGCTGCAATAAGTGAATCTACAATTACATATATTAAAAAGTAGAAACCAATTTTTCCTGCATTGCCTGTTAATAAAGCAATTACCATTAAAAAATCGGCCAGTGGTGAAAAGAAGGGAACGATGTATTTAAACAATAACATATCTGGTAATGCTACCCAGCCTAATGATTTATTTTGATTGCTAAATAACATGTCCTTATGCTTCCAAAATGTTTGCATTACACCAAAACTCCATCTTACTCTTTGTTTCAAAAATTGTTTTAGATGCTCTGGCACTTCGGTATATGCATAGGCTTTGGATTCATTGATAATGATATAGCCTGCTTTTAATATGCGAATGGTGATATCGCAATCTTCGGCTAAGGTATCATCTGTAAATCCTCCGGCCTCCATAATTGCTTCTTTTTTAAAGGCGCCTATAGCACCTGGTATCACTGTTATTGCATTTAAAAATGCAAAACCTTTTCGATCAAAATTTTGGCTTGTAATGTATTCTATACTTTGCCACTTAGTTAATAAATTAACTTCATTGCCTACAATCACTGAGCCAGCCACTGCGCCCACTTCCTTGCCTTCTTTATTCAATGGATTTACAAAGTTGCGCATTAATTTAGATACTGCATCTGTTGCTAATTTTGTATCTGCATCTATACAAATAACATAATCTGCATGGGATTGACTAATGCCATAACTTAAAGCTGTGGCCTTTCCGCCATTTTGTTTGGTAAATACTTTTACCAATGGATTATTTAAAAATGCATTTTTTACTTTTTCATAAGTTTTGTCACTACTTCCATCATCAACAAATATGATTTCGAAATCGGGGTAATCACACTTTAATAAATTATGCAATGAGCTCACTGCATTCACCTCTTCGTTGTAAGCTGGAACAATAATAGATACAAATGGATGTGGTAAATTATTTTCTAATTCAGCCAATGATAAAGTTCTTTTCTTTTCGAGAGCAGCCATCACACCAATGATGACAATTCTAATCATACTCAATGTCAAGAAGATAACGAATAAAGCAAAAAAGAAATTACCCCCCAAATAAGCGCTCTCCGCCAAAATATAATTTATTTGTAACCAATAATATTCTCTCCCTTTAGGTGTTGGTGGCATTAGCTCATCTGGTTTTTTACCCAACAAATCGGCTACAGAAGTAAATGTGTAGCCCTGTTCTCTAAAATACCTGATAATTTTTCCTGTTGCATTAACCGTGTTGGCTCTGTTGCCTCCTGCGTCATGTAGTAATATAATGCTGCCTGCTATGGAAGTATCTTCTGGATTACCTGTATGGATTTTTTTCTGATAGTCTTTTACTACCCTATCAAATATGGAGTCATTTTTATATTCATTAATGGGAATCTCCCAATCTTCTGGATCGATACTCTCACCAACGGTAATGTAATTTTTCTTTCTACTTAAAGCAATAGGCGCCAATTCCTCGTATTTGCCTGGTTCACTATCCGCATTAAAAGGGGCTCTAAATAAAATAGTACTATGCCCAGTGATACACTCAATTAATAATTGCGTTGCATCCATTTCCAAAGAAGCTCTTTGATTACTTACCAAACTCATATCTGGATGCGTAAAAGTATGGTTGCCTATTTCATGCCCTTCCTTAAAGATTCTTTTAATTAAGGGTATATTATTTTCAGCGTGATAACCCACTACAAAAAAAGCAGCCGGTACGTGATAATAAGCTAGGGTATCTAATATCTGTCTGGTGTATTTTGGATCAGGTCCATCATCAAAAGTGAGCACCAATTTTTTCTTAGTGGTAGCACCAAATCTTCTAATCACATAAGTGGAAGGAAGATTTTCATAATACTCTTCACTAATTAGCATAGAAACCGAATCAATTTCACTTCTAATGTTTCCATCCTTAGGTGATGCAATAATATCCAATACCTCTCCTTCTCCCACAAAGTCGGGAGCACTCCCTGCCTTAATTTTATTAAAGCCTATAAAATCAAACTTCTTTAACGCATTTTTAGTCATGGGTTTATTATAGAAAGACCACAACCTTACATCTTCTCCTCCCAAACGCCATAAAGCGGTACCAGCCAAATTATACTCGGTCGCAAAACGAAGTGAATTAAAATTGGTAGCAGCATCTACAAAATATACCTGATGTAAAAAATTCTCACTATCATAATATTCATAATCTAAATTATAAGAATCATTGTCATAATCGATACTTGCCTCACTACTTTTAGCATTGGCAATAGCTTGCTGATAAGTAACATCGGCAACACTTATTATTTTATTATTTTTTGTTTTCCAATCATGACCAAATGCAGGTAATGCAAGAATCACTTTATTTACTGGCACTTTCTTTGCCACATCCACCACAGCAGCCTCGATCCATTTTTGAGAACTGTTGGGTCCTGGCTTTGTTTCGGCATGGTGTTGATCGTAAGCCATTAAAATAAGATAATCATTGCACTTACCTAATGCATTGTAATTATATTCATCATTAAAAGGAATCACATCCTGTGAAACAAGTAAGTCCTTTGCATGCAATTGCTGGTATAGTGATTTCTGAAATTCCACCAATGGCTTATCCGATTCCATTTGCAATTCTTCAAAATCAATATTTACGCCAATAAAATTATATTGCTTCAACACAGCAATAATATCATTAATAAGTTTTTGTTTTTTTAAAGGATTGGTAATAATTCTTTTTACAGACTCCCCTCTAAATATTGATTTGTAATTATTAGTAAGCAAGGGCATCACCTTAACGCCTGCCGATTGCATTATTTTTAATGCCTTGGGATCAATCGTATTGTAAAGCTGATCGGTAGTAGGATCAATAAACAACCACTCAGGAATGATCAAGTTTATATTGCTGATATTTCTTTGTAAGGAACTAAAAGATTGAGCGGCATCCCAGTTAACATAAAATGCTGCTCTAATTCCTAAGCTATCACTAAAATATTTAGAAGTTGATAAATCCAAAGGCTTGTCTAAAACCTGTCCACAACCCAACCCTTTTGACCATTTATTTCCTATCGCTTTTTTAAACCCTTTATAATCTCTTTCTAATTTACTTTCTCTGTAAGATGGTACTGAATCTGTTAATACCTTTTTTATGGCAGCTCCTTCCAAAGGAATATCGGGCTTATTTTTATTGGTAAAATAAATCCCCATAAAAATGATAGCCCCCATAATAGGCAATACAAATAACAAGGCCCTAAGCACCCATTTGGTAGCCTGCCACCTTGTTTTGTTAGCTGATTGAAAAATTTGAGGATTATTGCTCATTCGTACCTACAAAATTAACCCTATTTTGGACTACATTGAAAGATAAATCCATCTTTAAACTCCTTTAGAATAGTTAAATTTTGTTGCTGTTTTATGGCCTCTAGGGTGATGATAGATTCATTGTCCTCATTGTTTAGCCAAATGAGCACAAATTGAGGCAGATTATTAAACTTAACTAGGTCCTTTTTATGCGCTTTTTCTGGCAAGATTGACAAATGCTCCCCTGTATAAAAATACACAGCATGACTCGAATTTGAATAAACAGGCATCCTTTTTTGAAATATAGTTCGATCCTTTTTTATAAAACCAAGAGTCTCACTGTTTACCCAATCATCATCAGTATAACCGCCTATTCCACCTTCCTTATTTTCTTGGTAAGTGTCCAAATCAATCTTATAATATTGCAATAAAGTAGCAACGCCTATCAAAATAGAAAAAAGTAGGAAGCTAATTTTTAATAGTGGCCTTCTTATAAGCTTAAACCACCCAGTCAAATAAAAACTTAAAGTAAATAGGCAGGGTATGAAAAAAGGTGCAAGCAATCGGTTGTTGATAGTTTCATATTTTGAAAAAGTGGCTGACAATAACATGAATAAAGCATAGACCAATGTAAAAGTGTTGGCAATTTTTTCTAAAGAACTATGCTGTTTGTTTTTAGACAATCTGTAGATAAAAATGATGGAGATGATTAATAAAAAAATCAAGCCCGTCCAAAATGGATAATCTTTTGTACTACTTGAAAATGGAAGCCAATCAATCAATACATTGCCAAAATGTTTTACATTTTCGGCAAAAGGCGTTTCTCCCTTTTGTCTTGTACCTGTTAAACTTGCACTAAGCAAAAAGTTTCTTATCAGATTCACGCTTATTAACGAACAAGCAATGATTCCAAAAATGAAAATAATCTATGCCATTGTGCTGGTGCATGTAGTGGTAATTGCATTCAAATAAACGTGAGTTCGATCAGTAAATACGGCAAACTAGATAACAGTCAAAATCTCAGCGCTAGTTATTTAGAAAGTCTACGTTTGTCACCGGAAGAAAAGCCCATCGGTAAAGGTTTTGTGAAACATGGTGTTTGTTGCCATGTTG
>CAINFN010000018.1 GCA_903848125.1 uncultured Bacteroidota bacterium | reverse complement strand
CGTTTCTAAGAATGCAGAATTCGTAGCCTTTGCACAAGTGATTGCAGATGCTGCAGTAGCGAACAATGTAAAGTCTGCTGCTGAATTAAATGAAGTAAGCGTGAACGGCACAAAAGTGTCTGACATGATCAATGATAAATTAGCTTCTATTGGAGAAAAAATTGGAGTAGCTAAATTCGAAAGAGTAGATGCTCCTTATGTTGCTTCTTATATACATGGTTCCTACAGAATGGGTGTATTAGTAGGCTTAAGTTCAGAAGCTGCTGAAGTAGGTAAAGATTTAGCGATGCAAATTGCTGCCATGAATCCAGTAGCAGTAGATCCTGAATCAGTTCCAGCAGAAACAGTAGAACGTGAGCGTGCCATCATTATTGATACGATGAAGGAAGATCCTAAAATGGCAGGTAAGCCAGAAGAAATGATTGCAAAAATTGCAGAAGGTAAAATCAATGCCTTCTTTAAAGAGCAAACATTGTTAGCGCAAGCCTTTGTAAAAGACGGCGGTAAAACAGTGGGTGAGTATGTAAAATCAGTAGATGCAAGCTTAAAAGTAACTGAATTCAAGCGTGTCGCTTTGGGATAAGAATAAAAAATTCTAAAGAATTTAATTTTTTATTCTTTCCCACTCTTATGATTTTTTCAAAGCACCCCATAAACGGGCGCTTTGAGGAGCTAATATCTTAAGATCTAATGAAATATACAGGGTCCCAAGCAATTGGGACCCTTTTTTGTTGCCTCAAAATTCTTATCTTGCAAGTACAAAATAAGTAGAACTATGTTGCCAAAATACAAGCGTGTATTATTGAAATTATCAGGAGAAGCTTTATTGGGAAATCAAAAAACCGGAGATCCATTTGATCCCAAAATAATTGAGCAATATGCTATTGAAATAAAGCAAGTAGTTGAACTGGGCGTGCAAGTGGCCATTGTCATTGGTGGTGGTAATATTTACAGAGGAATGAATGAAGCGGATAGTGGTATTGAACGTGCACATGGCGATTATATGGGCATGTTGGCTACGGTGATTAATGCGATGGCGATTCAAGCCATGCTTGAAAAAATTGGCGTGTATACTCGTTTGCAATCTGCGATCGTCATGGAGCAAGTGGCAGAACCTTATATTCGTCGTAAAGCATTGCGTCATTTAGAAAAAGGACGTGTGGTTATTTTTGGAGCAGGTACAGGCAATCCCTATTTTACTACCGATACAGCAGGTTCATTAAGAGCCATTGAAATGAAAGCCGATGTTATTTTAAAAGGAACTCGTGTAGATGGGGTATATGATAGTGATCCAGAAAAAAATCCTGCAGCAGTTAAATTTGAAACGATTAGCTTTCAGGACTGTATTTCAAAAAATTTAAAAGTAATGGATACCACTGCTTTCACTTTATGTATGGAAAATAAGCTACCTATTATCGTTTTTGATATGAATCAGCCTGGGAATTTGTTAAAAGTAGTTCAAGGGGCTGCCATAGGCACCCTTGTAGGCTAAACCATCAAAACAATTTCACCACTGATGTAATTTATGCTCATTTAATTAGCAGCTCACTTAATTTTATAGTATGCAAAAATCAATTTATATATTTCTTATCACTTGTCTAACATTCATTAGCTCGATGAACAGCGTGGAGGCACAACAAGTAATTACTTTAAATGAAGCTATCAAAACTGCCCTAAAAAATAGTTATGATATTCAATTGGTTGAAAACAGTTTAGCCATTGCAAAAAACAACAACGACTTAGGGGTAGCGGGTGCATTGCCAACAGTTGCAGCTACTGCCAATGACAATAAAACAACAAGCACTTTACAACAACAATATACCGATCCAACACGTAATACAACAAAGTCTGGCGTAGATGGAACAAATATTACTGCAGGCTTAACGGCATCTGTAGTTTTATTTAATGGCTATCGAATAATGGCTACAAAAGACAGATTGGCGGCATTAGAAAAACAAAATCAATCTTTACTTGAAGCTCAATTACTCAATACAACTTCATTGGTGATGCAACAATATTTTAATATTGTTTGCCAACAAGCTTATTTAAAAACTATTGATAAATCTATAGAAGCGAGTCAACAAAGATTAGACATTGTAAAAACAAGACAACAAATAGGGGTAGCTAATGAAGCCGATTTATTACAATCAAATTTAGATTTAAATGCTTTGTTGCAGGCAAAACAAAATCAATTATTAATTATTGATCAAGCTAAAGCCGATTTATTAAATACTATGGTGTTGCCTTCTTCTACTTTGGTGTCAATTCAAGATACAATCACAATAGATGCTCAACTAAAATTAGCCGACATTGAAGCAAAGATGAAAGTAAATCCTAGTTTACAATCTGCAGAACAATTAATTAACATTAATCAATTCATTGAAAAAGAAACAAGGGCTTTAACTTATCCAACTTTAAGAGCTACTTCAGGATACAATTTTACTAGTAGTCAATCTGCTGCAGGTTTTAGTTTGTTAAATGAAAACTATGGACCCTTTGTTGGTCTTAACTTATCTGTTCCATTGTTTGCAGGTGGGGCCTCTAAAAAAAGTATTAAAAACGCACAAATAAATACCAGTCTAGCAAAAATTCAATATCAAAGTACTGAAAAGGATATGGCTACTGCTTTGTATAAAACCTTTCAAACTTACCAAAATAACTTACAACAAACTCCTATAGAAATACAAAACTATTCAATGTCTCAGTCCTTGTTGCAATTGGTGATGCAAAAATACCAATTGGGACAAGCTACCATGGTAGATGTGAAGCAAGCACAACAAAGTTTTGAAACGGCAGGATTTAGATTGATTAGTTTAAGGTATACAGCAAAAATTGCCGAAATAGAATTAAAACGATTGTCGAACCAACTTACTTTTTAAGGTTTATATCATAAGGCAACCGATCATTTATTCAACAGTATCGCATGTCAGACGTTCGCCATCATTTTTTCACAGCATTTCAAACTACCCCTGCATTGGCAGTAGCGTCACCGGGACGCATCAATTTAATTGGAGAACATATCGATTACAATCACGGCTTTGTATTGCCAGCGGCTATTGATAAGTTGGTACAAGTAGCGATAGGAAAAAGAAATGACGGTGCGATACATATGTTTGCAATAGATTTAAAGGAGACCATCATTGTTCAAATAAAAGATGTAGAACCACATCCTATTCAATGGGTGAATTATGTGATTGGTGTGGTGCATCAAGTGATTGATCAATTAGCTAGTCAACCCAATAAGGCCAACAATATTCAAAATGAAATCCTAAATGGATTTAATATTAGTATACAAGGTAATATTCCCATTGGTGCAGGCTTATCAAGTTCTGCCGCAGTGGAGTGTGCGGTTTTGTTTGCATTGAATGAATTGTATGATTTGCAATTAACAAAAATGGAAATGGCCACTATGGCACAAAAAGCGGAACATGATTTTGCCGGAGTGAAATGTGGTATCATGGATATGTTTGCAAGTTTGTTTGGTCAAAAAAATAAAGTCATATTATTAGATTGTGCCTCACTAGCCTACCAATATTATCCATTTGATTTAACAGAGTACAGTATTGTATTATTTGACACGCAAATCAAACACGCACTGGCTTCTTCCGAATACAATACGCGTCGAATAGAGTGTGAGCAAGGGATACAAGTCATTCAAAAAAAATATCCACAGGTGCAAACCTGGAGAGAGGTAAGCTTCGAGCAAGTGGAAAACTGTTTAGGTTCCTCAACTAGAACGCCAGTCAATATTTACCATCGATGTAAATATGTAGTAGCAGAAATTGATCGAGTGCAAGCAGCAGTAGTAGATTTAACATCAGGGAATATGGTGGCATTTGGGAAAAAAATGTATGCAACGCACGAGGGACTATCCCAATTGTATGAAGTAAGTTGTCCTGAACTTGATTTTTTAGTAGCGGCCGTAAAAGACAATGAAAATGTAATTGGTGCTAGAATGATGGGTGGAGGTTTTGGCGGTTGTACTATTAACATCATAAAAAAAACAGCTGTTGATCATATTATAAATGAAGTAGCTAATAAATACTCAAAACAGATCAATCAACCCTTGGCAGTTTACCTCACCAGTATTGAAGAGGGCACGCACTTAATTAAATAAAAAAAGACTAGCCTTGTTTAGGAAGCTAGTCTTTTACTACTATAAATAATGCTTACTTATTTTATTGAAAAAGTAAACACTGTTGTTTGATGATAGGGTTCACCTGGTTTTAGTAAAGTACTTGGAAAACCAGGCTGATTGGGACTATCAGGGAAGTGTTGCGTTTCTAAGGTTAAGGCATAATGCTTATTATACACGATGCCTTTTTTGGTACCCTTTAAAGTGCCGTCTAAAAAATTACCAGTATAAAATTGAAGGCCTGGTTCTGTAGTGGCTACGGTTAAATAACGACCACTGATTGGTTCATATACACTCGCTACTTCTTGAAGTCCGTCTGCTTTATTTAAAACCCAATTGTGATCATACCCTCCCATCACTTTATCTATATCTTGGCCTACTTTTTTAGGTGATGTAAAATCCATAGGTGTTCCTTTTACCTCTAGTAATTCACCAGTAGGAATTAAAGATGCATCAACAGGCGTAAATTTATTGGCATTGATTTGAACTAAATGATCATAAATGGTATTTGATTTACCTGCTGTTAAATTAAAATAAGTATGATTGGTTAAATTCAATATCGTTGTTTTATCGGTGCTAGCAGTATATTCAATTTTAATTGCATTGTTGGCCGTTAAAGTATACACTACTTGCACTTTTAAATTTCCTGGATAACCTTCTTCACCATCTTTACTTAAATAATTTAATTGAACACTGCTGTCACCAGGTAAAATAGCTGCTTCCCAAACCACTTTATCAAACCCTTTTAATCCACCATGTAATGAATGACCATTGTTATTGAGGGCAGCGCTATAATCAACACCATCAATGGTATACTTACCTTTCGCAAGACGGTTGGCATATCTACCTATTAAAGCACCAAAATAAGGAGTGTCCTTTTGAGTGTAGCCCTCTAAAGAATCATAACCCGTCACCACATCTCCCCAGCTACTGTCTTTTGCTTGGGTAATTATTTTAGTAATGATACCTCCGTAATTAATAATAACCACTTGCATACCAGACGCATTGGTTAAAGTATACTCTGTGATTGGCTTACCTTCAAAAGTTCCAAAATGTTGAGTTGTTATTGTAGCTGCGCCCATACCATTTTTATTTGAATTATTAAATGAACAACTCATATTGAAAATAAATAAAATGATTAATAAGCATATACTACCCACTCTATTCTTTTTCATACAATTTGTTTATTTATAAATTTTATTAAAACCAAGAACCATTTATTATTTTATCTCCATTTGCATTGTGCTTTGCCATTCTTCTTTTTTCATTTCTTCTGTGTATAAATGTAGTAATAAACATCAAAGGAATAAAAACAAAGGTCAATGGAGGGATGCCTAAAATACTAATCCACTTGCCACCAAAATGACGACGCATAGGTCTGCGTAAACGCTCGGCCATAATGTACATAGCAGGGACAATAAATAAGGTCATAAAAAAGGCAAATGACAATCCATAAATAATGGTCCAACTTAATGGTTTCCAGAATGCCACGTTATCACCTCCAAAGAAAATATGTGGGTTTAACTCGCTAAATAAAGTCACGAAATTAATATTAAAGCCAATGGCAATAGGCAAAAAGCCTAAGATGGCAGCAAGGGCTGTTAACAATACAGGAATGATTCTTGTCTTACCCGCTTGTATCACTGCTTCCCTAGTTTTGTATCCTCTTGCTCTTAATTCATCGGCAAATTCTATCACCAAAATTCCATTCTTTACAACAATACCGGCTAATCCTACAATACCCAAACCAGTCATCACACCAGATATTTTCATACCAAAGATGGAAAATCCTAAGAATACACCAATGATACTAAATAAGATCTCGGTTAATATGATTACTGATTTTGAGATAGAGTTAAATTGTAAAACCAACGTAAATAAAATGAGCATTAAAGCAATGATCAATGCTTTACCTAAAAAGGCGACTGTTTCTAATTGTTGTTCATTTTCTCCTGTTTGTTTCACGGTAACGCCATCTGCAATTCCTTTAAAGTTGCTAATGTATTGTGCAATAACAACGTTCACTGCAGTGGGGTTATACCCTTGATCTAATTTCACATTGGACCTAAGCTGAATTAAACGTTTTTGATTTTTTCTTTTAATGCTTCCAAAAGTATTAGTAGGTTCTACTTTTACAAGTGAGCTGATTGGAATATTTTTAACCATACCACCCGCTGCCATATCTCTAAAGGATAAACGCATATTTAAAAGATCTACTAAATTCTTTCTTTGTAGTTCTTCATTTCTCAATTGAATTTTATATTCGTCTTTACCATCTTTAATCTTAGATACTTCTTTGCCAAATAAGGCAGTTCTTAATTGCATACCCACTTGAGCGCTACTCACCCCTTCAATTAAAGCACGGTCTCTGTCAATAGTTAGCGTTAATTCAGGATTGACTAAATCTACATCCATCTTTAATCCATCTATACCAGGAATTTGTGCCGCATCTAAATAATTTTTAAGACCTACCGCTGTTTTAACCAATTTGTCAAAATCTTCTCCTTGCACTTCAATATTTACTGGAGGATCTGTTGGGGGGCCGTTTGATTCCTGGGTCACTGTTATTTCAGAACCAGGTATGCCATTCATCTCCGCTCTAATTGCATCTAAATAAGGTTCGGTAGATTTTCCGTTACGTAATTGATATTCCACAAAATTAACTTGTACACGACCTAATTCAGATCTAGTACTTCTATCGCCAGCAACGGGGTCACTTGCACCAATCGCTACATTGCTAATAATACTTTCAACCAAAGGATTCTTTTTATTATTACTCATATCTAACGCCTTTGCCACTTTTTGCTCAACTATTTTAGTAATAGAATCGGTATAAGTTACTTTACTACCTACTGGTAATTTTAAATAGACATACAATTGATTAGGGTCTCCTTTTGGAAAAAATTCAATACCTACTCTACCTGTAGCAATACTAATTCCAAGTATAATAAAAGAAGCAATTAATAAAACAAAAGTGCCAATTAATAATTTCACCGGTCTCCATCCACTTAAAGCACGTCTTAATAATCTTTCATAGGTGCCCATTAATTTAGGAAGAATCGTCGTCTGAAATTTTTCAATCCAATCTGTAATAAAATAGGTATTGGCTACTACTAAAATCATAAAGAAAATTAATAGGTTGCCTAAGAAAGTGAATCCCATCAAATCTAATAACAATCCAATCCCAATGGGAATCCAAAAGTTTCTTTTCTTAAACATCGCAGATTTGGGTTCATCTGATTTTACTTCCTCGTGATTCATAAAATCTACAGCAAATACCGGGTTCATGATAAAGGCAACCACCAATGAAGCAGCTAAAGTAAAAATGAGCATGGCTGGTAAGTACACCATGAATTTCCCAATAATACCAGGCCAGAACAACAATGGGAAGAAGGGTGCTAATGTAGTAATGGTACCAGCTAATACCGGAACAAAAACCTCACCAGCCGCCATTTTCGCCGAAGTAGTGGCAGTTAACTTTCCTTTTCCTTGTACAAAAATTCGGTGTGTATTTTCAATCACTACAATAGCATCATCAACAATAATACCCAATCCAAACAAGAGGGCAAATAAGACCATAAAGTTTAGAGTAATATGTGAGCCCACTACCACATCTCCTGCAGGTAGCAAAACAAAAGCAACAAACATACTTAAGGGCACAGACAAAGCCACAAAGAAGGCGTTGGTTACACCCATAAAGAACATCAATACTACTAATACCAATATAAATCCAATAACAATGGAGTTGACTAAATCAGTAAAAGAACTTTTGGTTCTAATACTTTGGTCACCCGAAATAACTGCTTTTACATCTTTAGGTAAATCATTTGCCTTAGCTTCCTCTAATATTTTTTTAACCGCATCTGTTGTGGCAATTAAATTTTCACCATTTCTTTTGATAATATTTAATGTGATTACATTTTTTCCATCTAAACGAGCAAAACTCTCGTAATTCTTTACTGTATCTTTTATAGAAGCAACATCTCTTAAATAAATAGGCGCTCCGCTGGTATTTCGTACAATGATGTTTGAAATATCATTCGCATTTTTTAATTGACCTTTTAATTGTAAGTTGCGATTCATCGATCCTACTTCTAATAAGCCACCTGATAAATCTAAGTTCTCTCTTTGAATGGCTGCACTGATATCATCGAAGGTGATGCCCGAACTTTGCATTCTATAATTATCTACATTAATTTGAAATTCTCTTTCAGGAGCACCTACTAAATCAATTCTATTAATTTGAGAAATACCTTCCAATTTATCTTTTAAGTCGTCGGCATATTTTTTTAATTGAATAGGGCTATAATTACCGCTGATATTAACATACATGATAGGCATGTCGCTAATATTCAATTCAATTACTCTAGGATCCTGCGTTAAATCGTTAGGCAAGTCGGCTTTTGCTTTATCTACTGCATCTTTTACTTTTTGTAAGGCCAATTCTGGTTTTATATCCGTACTAAATTCTACAGTAATGGCCGAGAAGTCCTGTTGAGAGGTAGAAGTGAATTTGCTAATTTTTACACCACTAATACTCTTGATTTGTTTCTCAAGTGGACGGGTTACTAAGTTTTCAATATCCTTGGGAGAGTTACCTACATATATTGTTTGAACGAAAATATTAGGAATGACCACTTCAGGGAAATTCTCTTTTGGTAGGGTTAGGAATTGATAGATTCCACCTAAACTCAGAAACAACATGACTAAATAGATAGTGGTCTTATTAGTGATGCTCCAAGAAGTAGGTTTAAATTCTTTAAACTTTTCTTTTATTTTAATGATAGTCGACATATGGATCTATTATGCTTTTATTTTAATTATTTGTCTGATGTGGTAATACTTTGACCGTCAAATAAACTTTGATAGCCTTCTGTAACAATAATATCACCTGCATTTAAGCCAGCAATTATTTCAATGTTGTTACCATAGTATTGTCCCACTGTTACTGCTCTTTTACGAGCCACTAATTTTTTATTTTCAGTAACCGCTACATAAATGAACTTTCCTTTTTCATCATTTTGTAGTAAGTTAATAGGAGCGCTAACGGCATTCTTTTTTTCGTAGTCTTTAATTTTAACTTGAACCAATTGGTTGGGTCTAAAATTTTTATCCGCTGGCAATTTAGCTTCCACATAAAAACTTCTGTTGAGTGGATCAATTACATTTCCTACTACAGATAATTTAGCGCTGATCACTTTTTGAATGTCTGGAAAGTTTAAACTTGTCTCGGTACCTACTTTAATTTTACCTGCATAGTTTTCAGGAATCAGGGTGGTTAATTTTAAATGAGTAGTATTGACAATTTTAATTTGACCAGGTCCCATAAAAAGCTCACCTACTTTCACATTTACTTCCTCAGCTACGCCATCTACATCACTATAAATACTAGTAAAAGCCAATTGGTCTTTAACCATACCTAATTGTTCACCCGCTGCTTTTAATTGACTTGCTAAAGCATCAGCATTGGTTTTTGCAGTCATTAACTGAATTTCACTTCCAATATTTTGTTCCCAAAGATTCTTTTGTTTTTCATATACTGTTTTGGCTAAAGCTGCTTGAGACTTTAAAGTTTCAATATTTAAGCTAGCTGCAGCAGCACTTTGTTTAATTAAGGAGTTGTCTAGTTGCAATAACAATTGACCTTTTCTAACCATATCGCCTCTTTTAACAAACAAGCCTTTTACTTGTCCACCGCCTGCGCGAGGGGTAACAAAGGATACACTTTCCGATTCTACTTTACCCTGAAGTTCAATATAATGTGTAAAATCTTGTAAAGCAATTGGGCTAACAGCTACTAAGGTTGCCTTTATCACTTCTGCACCACCTGCTTTTTCAATTACTTTTTCAAGGGTTGCAATTTGTACATTTAAGTCAAGACTTTGCTTTTTTAAAGCGGCTAAACTTGCTTTTTGTTTTTCAATATTATTTCCACCACCACATGCCATGGTGAATAGTAAGATAGATCCGAATACTACTTTAGAGAACTTTTTCATTATATTAATTTTTATATTTTTTATTTTGTTTGCTTATAATTTTCCAGTGGCCTTTAATAAATCAACTTTGGCAATTAAGGCAGAATACAAAGCGTTCATGAAATTATTTTGAGCGCTTACTAAATCTGCTTGTGCGGCAGAAATTTCGGTATTAGAACCAGTACCTGCTTCAAATTTCTTTTTAGTTTGTTGGTATACGTTTTCAGCTAATTGCATATTTTTCTTTTGGAATGAAACGGTAGCCACAGAGGATATATAATTCAATTTGGCTTGGTTAATTTCATTATCAATGTTGTTTTTTAATGCATCTATTTGATTTTCTACTTGTAACAATTCTATTTTAGTTCTTTTTACTCTAGCATCTCTTGCAAAGCCATTAAATAAAGGCAAATTCACATTTAAGCTTAATAAAGAAGTTGTGAACCAATTCCCTCCATCAAAAAAATCAAACTTAGAACGTTGTGCATTTTGAGAATAAGCGCCAGAGAAGTTGACGGTAGGTAAATAACTCAACTGGTAACGTCTAACATTGTATTCGCTTAATTTTTTCACCGTACTTAAATATTGAAAATCTTTTCTAATACCATATTGAAAATCATTTTCTACTAAAACATCTGAGCTTAAGCTTTGTTCGTTAATCACCTCAGTTAATACAAGACTGTCTTTAACTGGCATACCCATTAACATTTTCAAACCCATGTAACCAATGGCCACACTGTTATTGGCTTTTATTTTTTCTGTTTGTAAGTTGTTTAATTGAACGCTTACTTTGTCTACATCTAATTTTTCGGCAAAGCCATTTTTGTACATGATCTCAGCATCGTGCGCCAATTTATTTAAACGATCAATATTGGCATCTAATATATTTAATTGTGTTTTGCTTGCAGACAATTGATAATAAATTTTATAAATATTTGCTTTGATGGCTTCTTCTGTTACGGCTGCATTTTTTCTTTGCATTTCCAACGAAGTTTCACGTGCTTGTAACGCCACAAAAACCTGACCATCAAATAATAATTGTTGAAAATTAGCACCATAGTTGGCGTTAAATTTAGTACCAAACTGAACAGGAATAAAGGTTCCAGCTGGCCCACCAAAAATTTGAGCAGGTAAAAGAGAGGTAGGTATTTTAGTATAATCTGTTCCACCTACATTGGTCCCAATGGTAGGAAAAGCTGCTGCAGCTATTTCTCTATTGGTTTGAATTTGTGCGTCAATGGAAAGCAAAGAATTTTTTACTTGCACATTATTTTTTTGTGCATAAGCAACACAATTCTCTAAGCTAAATGCATGAATAGGTTTGTCATTTTGTGCCATTAAATTCGTAGCACTTATCAAACCAAGTAAAGCCATTAATAAATTTTTCATTTCTATCTGTTTATTTTCTTTTTATTTATATTAATTATAATTGAGCAACTGATTGGTTAAGTTTATAATTATCCATTAGTTTATGCCCTTCTAAAGTGGCTACGCCGTATACAAAATGTTCGATAATTTGTAAGTTTACTTTAAGCATATCAAACTTGGAAGGATGAAAAACTTGAATATTAAAAGGAATCAAACTTGTTTCTAATCTATATTTTGAAAGGATATTAACATCTACGTCTTTTCTATACAATCCTTCTGTTATCCCCTTTTCTAAATTGGTACTAATCATAGAAAAAATATACTGGTCTTTGTGATTTTTAATTTTTTCATAAGCGTCCGGGTAATACTTTTCAATTTCAAATAAGGCCAGTGGGTTCATTCTATTAAACATTTCTTGAATCACACTCATTAATAAGAAAATTTCATGTACCGCATTGTCTGCTGCCATCACGCTTTGATTACAAAAAAGTTCATGGTTGGTCAACTCATTTTCCACCACTGAACATACCAAGGCGTCCTTATCTTTAAAATAGTGGTAAATGGTCTTTTTGCTAATCCCCAATTGATTGGCCAATTCGTCCATGGTCACATGTTTGACCCCGGTTTGGAACATCAATTCGCGGGCTTTGTTAAGTATTCTATCTTGCATAACTTGGTTTGGAGGCGCAAAACTATGGAAACTTTAATCGTTTTCAAAGTTTCCAGGCTTATTTTTTTATTATTTATGCCGAATGGCAAAATTGTTTGAAATTTGGGCCTTAATACTTGTCTAAATGCCCAATATCAGGCCTCAATTCAATAAGCAAAAAATACTGTCTGCGCTAGCTCAGCGTTTTTTTCAGGGTGTCATTGTGCTTGCACCTATCGGGGTGACTATTTGGGTTATAGTGAGTTTATTTAATTGGGTAGATAATTTCTTGCCCAACGTCCTTAATACGATTTTCCCACAACAATTTGCTGCAGTCAATGGACAAATACCTAAAGTAACTGGTTTAGGTTTTGTGGTGGCCATTATCTTGGTATTGATAGTGGGATGGTTGTCTTCTTTATTTTTTGTAGAAAGATTCATGTCCTTCTTTGATAAGATTTTAGAAAAAACGCCGGGTGTAAAAATTATTTATTCTTCGGTGAAAGATTTTTTAGAAGCCTTTGCAGGCAATAAGAAAAAATTTGATAAACCAGTATTGGTTTGCATAGATGGAGATGATATTTGGAGAATAGGATTTATCACACAAGAATCATGTGAACACTTAGGATTAAAAGATCATGTTACAGTTTATGTACCACACTCTTATGCCATATCAGGTATTTCATTTATTGTTCCATTAAGTAAAACAAAAAAATTACCAAAAAATATCAATGCAGCAGAAGCAATGAAATACGCTATTTCAGGAGGTGTTACCACAGTAGAAGAAGAAGACGCTAAAGCGTCTTCTGATGAAAGAGTAAAACTTTCTTCTGATGATGAGAAAGATGCTAATGCATCTTTCGATGAAGGCAAATAACTTTCTTCTGAAGCGAAACAAAATAATATTTAATTTATAACACGATAATGCAATTGCACAATTTTAATTCAGGCCCTTCAATTTTACCTAAACAAGTTTTAGAAAAAGCTGCTGCCGCTATTCATAATTTTAATCATACCGGATTATCTATATTAGAAATTGGACATCGTACTTCTAATTTTGTAGAAGTAGTAACGGAAGCGCAACAAATTATAAAAAGATTAATGGGTTTGAATGATGCGTATGAAGTACTTTTTTTACAAGGAGGTGCTACCATGCAATTTATGCAGGTGCCTATGAATTTATTAGATGAAAATGGATTGGCAGCCATTTGTGACAATGGTGTTTGGGGAAATAAAGCGGTGAAAGAAGCCAGTTTATTTGGCCCTGTAAAAGTAGTAGCAGATACGGCTGATAAAAAACATACTTATATCAATAAGCAATTAGACATCCCTAATAATGCAACTTATTTACATATTACGACAAACAATACAGTGGAGGGAACCCAATGGCATCAATATCCTCAGACGAATGCCTTGTTAATTGGTGATATGAGTTCTGATATATTTTGTAGGCCTACACATTTCAAACAATTTGATTTAATCTATGCGGGCGCGCAAAAAAATATGGGTGCAGCAGGTGTCACCATGGTGGTGGTGAAAAAAGAAATCCTAGGAAAAACAAACAGAAAAATTCCAGCAATATTAAATTATCAAAAGCATATTGAGGCGGGCTCACTATTAAATACACCACCTGTATTTTCTATCTATGTAAGTTTGTTAACACTTAGATGGATTGAAGCAGAAGGTGGATTAGAGGAGATGGGAAAACGCAATCAAGAAAAAGCAGATTTGTTATACCATACAATAGATTCATTGCCCGGATTTCATTGTCCAATAGCCAAGGAAGACAGAAGCATCATGAATGCTGTTTTCTTTTTGAGTAATCCTGCATTAGAAGAACCATTTTTAGCATTGTGTAAAAGTGAAGGAATGATTGGCGTAAAAGGCTATAGAACTGTGGGTGGTGTTCGCGTAAGCATGTACAATGCACTCCCCTTATCAAGTGTTCAAGCCTTTTGTAATTTGATGAAATCATTCGCTGAAAAAAATTAAATCTTCATAAAAAAGAACGAACTTTGCGCCCATGGCAAAAATAAGTCCCTTTAATGCAGTCCGTCCACAGCCTCAATTAGCAAAACAAGTTGCTAGTAAACCATACGATGTATTAAATAGCGCAGAAGCAAAATTAGAAGCAGTAGGCAATGCTTATTCTTTTTTACATATTACAAAAAGTGAAATAGGTTTACCAGAAACAATCGATATCCATAGTGCAGAAGTATATGAATTAGCATTGAATAATTTATCTGCTTTTATACAACGTGATGTATTGTTTAAGGAATCTAAACCTTGCTATTATATTTATCAATTAATTATGGAAGGCCGAGCACAAACTGGTTTAGTATGTGTAAGCAGCATTGATGATTATAATGAAGGCATCATTAAAAAGCATGAATTTACGCGACCTGAAAAAGAATTAGATCGTATCAATCATATTAAAACAACTGGTGCGCAAACGGGTAATGTATTTTTAGCGTATCGCAACCAATCCGATGTAGATAATTTAATAGACAAGTGGAAAACGACTAAGAATCCGGTATATGATTTTACTGCCGAAGATGGCATACAGCACACGGTTTGGGCGGTAAGTGATGAAGCTACGATAGATCAAATCACTCATTTATTTGCTACGCAAGTGCCATGTACCTATATCGCAGACGGACATCATAGAGCTGCATCTGCCGCAAAAGTAAAATTAACTTTAAGTGAGTCCGTAGCGAAACCAGGGGACCAGGAAAAGAAAGTATCGGATTATTTTTTAACCACTTTGTTTCCATCGAATCAATTGCAAATCATGGATTACAACAGGGTGGTAAAAGATTTAAATGGTCAAACTGCAGAATCATTGATGGCTGCGCTAGCAATTGACTTTGACATTACGCCACAAGACGCTGCTTATAAACCTACTAGCTTACATAGTTTTGGTATGTATTTAAATAAAACATGGTATCAATTAATTGCTAAAGCGGGTACTTATACAACCGATCCTATTGGCGTATTAGATGTTACCATCTTGTCTAACACAATTTTATCCAAACATTTAGGTATCCAAGACCAAAGAACAGATAAGCGCATCGATTTTGTCGGTGGCATTCGTGGATTAGGAGAACTTGAAAAAAGAGTGGATAGTGGAGAAATGGCCATTGCATTTAGTTTGTACCCAGTAACGATAGATCAATTGTTTAATATTGCTGATGCGGGTGAAGTAATGCCTCCAAAAAGCACTTGGTTTGAGCCCAAACTAAGAGATGGTTTACTGACCCATTTAATCTATTAAGCTACTTTAAAATACTTAACCCAGTCCCCCTTAGACTGGGTTTTTTAATGCCCTTATTTCTTTTTTTTCTGCCTCTTTCTTAGTATTTTGTTATTCAATATTGCTTGCTATATGGAATTTAAAAGACTCTTCGATTGTATCGATTATCAATTGGAACATTTCCCAAAAAAGGATATGTTGTCAGGAAAAGAAAATGGTATATGGAGAAAATATTCGACTCAAGAAGTGGCGAATACAGTCAATCAATTAAGTGCAGGTTTATTGAGTTTGGGTTTATCTGGAAAAGATTTTACACCAGAAGGAAGTGATAAAATTGCCATTATAAGTGCCAACAGACCCGAGTGGTTGATCGCCGATATGGCCACTCAACAATTAGGCGTTATCTGGGTACCAGTGTATCCTACCACCAATCCACTAGAGCTTAGTTTTATTTTAAAAGATGCATCAGTACAATATATTTTTGCGAGCAATCAAGAAATGTATAATAAAGTGATGTCCATTAAAGGGGAAGTAGACTGCTTGAAAGAAGTGTACACCTTTGATCACATCCCTGGCGCAAAGCATTGGACCAGTTTGTTAAGTTCAGATCCTGCTTTATTAGCACAAGTGGCTACTATTAAAAAAACCATACCAGTAGAACAAGTAGCTACTTTTATTTATACATCAGGTACAACAGGTACACCAAAGGGGGTGATGTTAACGCATAAAAGCATTTATTTTAATTTACAATCAGGTAAAGAAAGTTTCCCCTTCCCGGATGCACCTACTGATTGTGTTTTAAGTTTTTTACCACTGAATCATATTTTTGAAAAAGTAGCTTCCTATATTTATATGTACAGTGGCATGAGTATTTATTATGCCGAAAGCCTAGAGACCATTGGAGATAATTTAAAAGAAATTTGTCCGCAAGCTTTTTCAACAGTGCCAAGATTATTGGAAAAAGTATTTGAAAAAATAATGATGAAGGGCGAAGAATTAACAGGAATTAAAAGAAAATTATTTTTCTGGGCCGTTGCATTGGGAGAAAAATATGATAATTTAATTCCAGGATCTTGGTGGTACCGTACCCAATTAAAATTGGCTAATAAATTAATATTTAATAAGTGGAGAGAAGCATTGGGGGGCAATGTAAAATACATAGTCACAGGCGGTGCTGCTTGTCAAGTAAAATTATTACGCATTTTTAATGCCGCGCAAATACCAGTATACGAAGGTTATGGCCCAACTGAAAATAGCCCCATCATTAGTATTAATTTAAGAACACCTGGGGGCACCAAATTTGGAACAGTAGGTGAAGTCATACAAGGCGTACAATACAAGCTAGAAGCCGATGGAGAAATCTGTGTAGCGGGGCCAAGTGTGATGTTGGGTTATTACAAACGTCCCGATCTTACTGCCGAAACTGTAATTGATGGCTGGTTGCATACGGGAGACATTGGAGAAATTATCGATGGCAGGTATTTAAAAATAACCGATCGTAAAAAAGAATTGTTTAAAACTAGTGGGGGCAAATATGTCGCGCCTCAGCCTATCGAAAATAAAATGAAAGAAAGTCCTTTCATTGAACAAATTATGTTGATTGGTGATAATAAAAAATTTGTTTCTGCACTCATTGTGCCCGCCTTTGGTAAATTAAAAGAGTGGTCCAAACAACATGGTATTGAATATGGAAGCAATGAAAATATTATAAAAAATACCATGGTGCTTACCATGATTCAAGATATTGTTGATGAATACAATCAATTATTCAATCAGGTGGAGCAGGTCAAAAGATTTGCTTTAATACCCAGAGAGTGGAATGTAGACAATGGAGAAATGACCCCTAAATTAAGTATCAGACGTAAAATAGTATTGGATCATTTCGCAAAAGAAATAGAAGCCCTATATCTTTAATAGCTTCTAAGGCCTCAGAAATTTTCGATAACATCGTGCAAATAAAAATTCATGATCAGTTCGACGAAGTATTTATCTTATTTACTCTTTTTATTATTGATTGGTTTCCAATCATTGGCACAAACCAATAAGACTAAAACGATCAATCCATTTTTTAATTCAAAAGGAAAATTAATCATCATCGGAGGCGGCAGTATTCCCGATTCCTTATTTACCTTTTTTGCCAATGATTGTGGAGGGAAGGATCAGCTTGTTGTTTATATCCCCACTGCCACCGAGGATGAAGCCTTTATTAAAAATGGGGAACATCTTTTAAAATTTAGTACAAGAGGTTTTACCAATTTAGCTACCATTCATACCCGCAATAAAAAAGAAGCGGATGCTCCTAAAAATATTGCCCTAATGCGCCAAGCAAAGGGTTTGTTTTTTGGAGGAGGAGACCAAGATTTAATTGCAGCCGCTTATGGTGGCACAAAATTGTATGATGAATTCATTGCATTGTTAGACAGAGGCGGTGTAATTATGGGTACTTCTGCAGGGGCCACCATCATGGGCTCTTTATTGATTGGTGGGGATGCAAGAAAAGATTTGACCAAGCCATATGCAATTCAACCTGCATTTTCATTTATGCAAAATACCGCCATCGACCAACATGTATTAGCACGTAATCGTCAATTTGATTTAATCCCCGTCATTGAAAACAATCCAAATACTTTAGGTGTGGGTTTAGATGAATCTACGGCCATGCTTGTGGAAGCAGGTAAATTTAAAATATGGGGGCCTTCTTATGCTATGATTTATGACCCAGAAGATTGGAAAATTCAAAAAAAACAATGGGGTCGTGTGGTGAAACCTTTTAAGATGATGTCTTCTGGTGAAACATTTAATTTAGTGACTAGAAAAATAGAAGCTTCCGTAATAGCAGCAGACTAAATCATTTTATTGCTGTAATTCAAATTTTTCTTTGATAATAGTCTGCACTTCCTTGTCTTGAATTTTACTTTCCAACCAAGAAATAATATCTAAGTACATAAAGGCCCTGCTCTCTAACTTATTGTGGGCAAGGGGCTCAAGGGTGGCTAGTAAATTCGCAAAAGAATTTTTAATGGTGGCCTTATTGGCTAATAAGCTATTGGCTTCTCCGCCACTTTGAATGGATTTTCTTAAAAAATTAAATAAGACTTCTTCAACTGTGCTTAAGTTCTTCATCTTATACATAAATCGGTACACCGATTTTGATAAGTAGTTCACCAGTTCCATATTGCCTAGTTCATAATGTGCAATTAGATGTAGGAGTCGCGCATAACATTGTAAATCGTCTCTTAAGTTTAATTTCCAATTAATGATACGATTTAAGTAATCTATGGCCTTGGCCGGCTTTCCAGCGCCAAAGTACAAGCAAGCCATTTTATAATAAAATACCAAAACTCGATGGCTGTCTAAATACAATTCAATTTCCTTCAACTTCGCTTCCATCGTGGGTATCATGGCCAACCCTTCGCTAAAACTACCTTCTAAAAAATGCTTATTAATCTT
>CAINFN010000017.1 GCA_903848125.1 uncultured Bacteroidota bacterium | reverse complement strand
CATAATATTCAGGATCTACCAAGCATAGGTATCTTTTGGCTGCTACATGCAATTTGACAGCTTCTACCACTTCTTCTTTGAAATATTGCGTTAAAAATGCTGCACCTAATGCTTCATGAACGTCGTCAATACCTTTTTCTGTGGCATCGTCTGGTAAATCATGCAATAAATGCCCAATATCATGCATTAAAGCAGCAGCAATTAAATTTCCAGAAGCATTGGCTTCTTTAGCAAAATGGGCAGCTTGTAAACCATGCTCTAATTGAGTTACAGCTTCTCCTCCATACAATTCATGGCCCTTATTTAAAAATAATTCAACCACAAAATCAGCTACATTATTCATAAAATATAAGTTTAAAGATTATTCACAGCTTCTTCAGCATAACCAAAGGACAAAGTCATTCCATTCCCTCCAATTCCATTGACAATATATACGCCTGGTTCTACTTTTAAAAGTAAATCAGTGGCACCATTGGTCATTTTGGGGTACACGCCATTCCAAGATTGTTGCAGTGTCCAATTGTCAATATGTATTAGTTTTTTTAAATAATTAAGAATCAATTCATTGATGTAATGATTGTCAAAAGGCTCAAAATCTAAATCATATTCATGAGAATCACCCACAGTAAGTTCTCCTTTGTGATTTTGTGAAACCATCACATGTATTCCATTTTTAACATATTCAGGTAGTTCTAAATCTATTTTTGCTTTTAAAATATCTAAGGATTTGGAAGCTGTGAAACTTTTATAATGCAATAAGGACAAGCCACCACAAATAGAGGTGCCAATTCTATAATTTGGATCTTTGGGTACAAAACGCATCATTTGCAGTTTTGTTTTTATAATCGGTAATGCTTTAAATTGCTCTGGATATAGTGTTTCAAAATCGGCGCCAGAGCAAATACAAATTAAATCGGCATTGTATTTAGTTTTAAATGACCAAACGGTATTGGTAGTCACATTGGTAATAGCCGTACCCCAAAATATCTTAATATTATAGTAGTCTTTCAAATAAGCAGGTAAGTTTTTGATGCCTTCCCTAGGATCAATAATAGTTTCATCACTACTGAATAAACCAGACTTTAAGTTTTGTTGATTAATTCCACTAAATTTTTCTGCAATGGTGTTGGGTTGCATTAAACTAACAGGCCTATTGTGTTTTGTAAAATGTTCATACAACTCCTCCAACACATCATGTTCCTCCTTATCATAGGCTAAATGCAAACTTCCACAAGGATCAAAATTTATTTTAGCATTGGTTAAATATTCTTTCCAAATTTCTCTAGACCTAATGGCTCTTTCATATAATTTACCATCGGGCTGTCCAATGGGCCATAGCATACCAAAATTTCTAATGGAAGCACCTAGGGATTGCTGCGACTTTTCAAAAATTGTCACTTTGTAGCCCTTCAAAGCCAAGGCACGAGCGGTAGCCATCCCTAATATACCCGCTCCTACTACGATTGCTGTTTTTTCACTCATGTATTAATAGTTTAATGTTTTAATTTTTTTGGCATAATATAAGTATGCAGCTAAAGAAGCCAATAAGCCAAGGACAGAAAAATATAAAACACCTTTTGCATAAAATTGCGCCCAATTTAATTGTAAATGTGCACTCCCTTTGATACTAATTACAATTACAGAAGCTAAATAACCAAAGGAATCCAATAAATATATTAGAAAACCAACATTGCCTTTGATTCTAAATGTTGCAATCATTCGATCAAACAATAAAGAATTAAATGGAATATAGCCCATATATAAACCAAGTCCCACTAATAACATCCAATTATATCCGTTTAAAATATTTAATTTAAACAAAAACGTGCTTACCCCTACCACAACAAATCCAACAATAATAATTAGTATACTAATCAAAAAAGCGAGCTTATTTTTTTTAATGATAATCATGCTGGCTATCATGACCAATACAATTAAAGCTATGGGTAGCTCTGTATTGGTAAACACGCTAGCGTTATTGGCATAGCCAAGGTCATTCCAAATATTTGCAGCAAAATTGTCTCTTAAATCTCTAAATAAAGTCAGGATTAAATAAATAAAAATAAAAGCAATGATGCCTATTTTAAATTCTTTAAAAAAAGAAAAGCGATCTGATTTAGTCATGGGTAGCCTTGGTGCTTTTAACTCAATTTCCTCAGGTGTTGGCGGTGGAATTTTTTCAAGTAAATAGATGAATACAATGATGGGTAAAATAAATACCAAGCCCGTGTAAAATGGAACCCAATTTTCTGATATATGGTAAGTTAGTTGTAACCACTTTGCAATGGACTTTATCACTCCTGAGGAAACTATAAAGCTAACAGCCAAGGTAGCGCCTATAAAATCAGTGGCCCTTCTACCTTCTACAAATGAAAATACAATGCCCCAAATAATGCCCAAAGGAAATCCATTTAAAAAGAAACATAAAATATTTATGGGTGCTGGTAAAATTGGAAACAAAAGCAAAGGAATCCAGGATAAAACAATCAAGATAAATATTAGTTTTCCCCTTCCAATATTTTTAAGTTCTGAAATAAACTTGATGCCAAAGATTTTACTAGCCGTATAACCCAATACCTGAGCAATCACCAATAAATTTTTATATTCTATGCCTAAAAAGGAGGGCATATCAGCGTAGATGCCAATGGTAAATGGCTTCCTGAATGCATACATACAGGCATAGGTACAGAAACAAATAATGGCAATATAGATGGAAGATCCAACTTGATTGTCCTTTTTTAAACTTAGGTTGATCATTTTAAATTACTGATCAAACCTAAGTTAGAAACCATTTACTTCATCTAAAATAATGTAATGAAATAGTTAACTAAATATTAAGTTAATGTTAACTGTATATAAACAAATTTGTTTACTAGAAGATGGGGCCTTCAATACTAATACTTTTGAAAAAATATTTTTTAATAATATAGAGGATAAAAACTAACTTTATTTATAGTACATAATGGACTGGTATTTGGCTTTACAATATGCTATATACTTACCTGCTCGATTAATGTAGAAAAGTGGCAGAAATTCAAGAGCTTTTTGTTAAACAAGAATTTAGAGGACAAAATGTTGGCGCGCAATTATTAAAATTTATTGAGCAAGAATTAATAGCATTAAATTGCATTTCTTTTGAAGTTACAGCACAAAATAAAAGATTAGATACACACGAATTTTATACAAAAATGGGTTTTAATCAATCGCATTTAAAATTTACAAAAAAACTTTGATGAAAATAACTAAACCAATTACATTACTACTTGCTATCTTAATTTTTAATACTGCATTTAGTCAAAACTATACGCCCTCTAATGCACATTCCCATAACGATTACGAAAACCCGATACCCTTTTTCACCGCTTATGAGCAAGGATTTGGATCTATAGAAGCAGATATATTTTATTTTAATGACAGTTTATTTGTGGGTCATACTTTTGGGGATATTCAAAAAAGAAGAACCCTTCAAGCCTTTTATCTTGATCCTTTAAAAAATAAAATCAACGCAAATCATGGTTATCCTTATGCAGATAGTACAAAGCCTTTACAATTACTCATAGATATTAAGACAGATCCCATTAGGACCCTCCAAAAATTAATAGTCCTACTTGATACCTATTCATCCATCATCAACGCGGGTAAAATTAAAATTGTCATCACAGGCAATAGACCTAAGCCCAATGAATTTGCTAGCTATCCTAATTACATTTTTTTTGATGGTGAATTAAATAAGAATTATTCGACAACTGAATTAGCTAAAATTGGTTTATTCAGTGCAGATTTTACCAGCTACTCGCATTGGAATGGTAAAGGCATCATGGTAAAAGGGGATCGTGAAAAAATTGATTCTATTATTACAAGCACACATCAGAAAGGTAAAAAAATAAGATTTTGGGCAAGTCCAGATTATTTAAATGCATGGCAACAGTTTATAAAAATGAAGGTAGACTATATCAATACAGATCATATCGTATCCTT
The DNA here is from genome assembly GCA_903848125.1 of uncultured Bacteroidota bacterium. GTDB lineage: Bacteria > Bacteroidota > Bacteroidia > Chitinophagales > Chitinophagaceae > Sediminibacterium. The sequence goes on along the minus strand of CAINFN010000017.1, from coordinate 7,343 downwards.
GGCTAAGTTTTTAAATGAATGGAGTACGACCAATGTGCGTCTGTCAAACAAACAAGCAGTCTATCTGCCTAAATATAAAAACGATGGTGTTGACCTTCCGGTTACTAAAATTATTTTATTAATTGGGGATGGTTGTAGTTTACCGCAGTGGTATGCAGGCTATACCGCTAATGGCGGGGCTTTAACTACTTTTCATTTAAAGCATATTGGATTTTCAAAAACCAGCTCGGCAGATAATTATGTAACCGATTCTGCACCAGGTGCCAGTTCTATTGCAACAGGTGAAAAAATAGAGAACAGACATTTAGGAATTAAACCAAATGGAGAGCCCTTAAAATTAATCACCGATTATTTAGTGAATAAAAATTATAGTGTTGGATTAATAAGTAGTGGAGATGTCTCAGATGCAACACCCGCAGCCTTCTATGCTCATGAAAAAGAAAGAGATAGTTCCATACAGATCATTCAACAATTAAAAAATTCTGGGGTTCAAATCTTAGCAGGTGCAGGCAATGATAAAATAAATAAGATAAGTATCCTACAAAAAAAGCAAGTGGCTATTTTAAACAATCAACTGCTTGACAGCTTATTACCCAATTATAAAATCGAACATTCAATCAATGCATTGTCAACCCCTACCAATCATAAAATGTTGGTGATTGATCCACAAGCTGGATTGTCCATGCAAGAAGGAAGGGGCAATTGGTTAAGCAATGCGTTTGAAAAAACAAAAGCTGCTCTTGAATTAAATAAAAGCCAGCAATTTTTTATGATGGTGGAAGCTGCTCAAATTGATTACGGAGGACATGCTAACAATATTGAGTATGTGGTTAAAGAAGTGATTGACTTTGATGCGTTAATTGGAAAAGCAATTCAATATGCAGATGAAAACAAAGGCACTCTTGTTATTATTACTGGTGACCATGAAACCGGCGGGCTCACCCTTCATGATGGAGATTATAAAAAACAAAGCCTTACTGCTCAATTTGCCACCAATGACCATACCGGTATACCAGTACCCGTATTTAGCTATGGTTATCAATCTTTCTTATTTGATGGCGTTTACGAAAACACTGAATTGTTTACGAAAATATTAAAGGCCATTCAACCCGTTTCTAAATAAGTAGTTGACCAAGCTTAGGGTCATATGATTTCAACCGCTCAACCCGCTTAAAAGCCTTCCTCTGTGAATCGGGGGGAGGCTTTTAATTTTAATCAGGTTTGCCAAAAAATAATTTTTCTTACTCTTGATGATTTAATCTCATGCCAACAATCAAAATTGTATATAAACACACTATCAATCAATCTATTACGAAAAAATATTTCAAACTAAATTAAAAATAAAAATTGGTAAACTAGTTAAAGTACCTCCTACGTAAACTCAACTAGTAATATAAAATAAATATTCTTGATTAATATATTGTTAAATTTTTGGTATATTCATATTGATCAATTGCAAATATGTCTGCAAGGTTTAACAATATTGAAAATGATGTTGAATTATTAAATCGTCTACAAGACGATGATCAATTTGCATTTACTAGTATCTATAATAAGTATTGGGAAAATTTATATGTAACTGCCTTTGCTATTTTAAAGGACAAAGCTATTTGTGAAGACATCATTCAAGATGTATTTATAAATATATGGAATAAGCGAAAGTCAATGGTGATAAAGGTTTCATTAAAAGCCTATTTAACAGCCTCGGTCAAATATGAAGTATTTAGACAACTAAGAAAGAAAATCGAGTCCTTAGAAATGATTGATGATTTATTGATTGATCCAGCCACATCACCGCAAGAAAATTTAGAGTACAAAGAATTACTTGAACACATGAATAATGTAGTTAATAAATTATCTACAAAATGCAGAGAGGTATTTATCTTAAGTAGGGAACAAGAACTTAGTCATAAAGAGATAGCGGTACAAAGAAATATATCTACTAAAACAGTCGAAAACCAAATTGGAAAAGCACTGTCTTCCTTTAAAGATTCTATTGGTTATACTATTTGGACATTAATTTTTATAAGTAACTCACTTACATAAGCTTACATCAATTTCGCCTCTTAGATTTTAAAAAATATTTTATAAAAGAATAGGGGGTTGACCTGTTTATTGACTCTATCATATATAAACCTATATTTTGGATAAAAAGACCATACTTGCTTTTATTGATCGATTTTTAGCTGATCAATCTAATAAGATTGAAAATCAAAAACTTACAGAGTTTTATGATAGTTTCGAAAAGGATGCAGCTACGCAAAAACATCTAGAAGAAAATGCTGAGTTAAAGAATAAAATTTTTAACAAAATTCAGCTAAGTATCTCAGATACAACCACTAAGGCCCCCGTAAGGCATTTATTTACTGGCTTTAGAATGGCGGCAGCCCTCCTTATTTTGCTTGGGCTTTCTACCCTTACCTATTGGATCTTAAATCCAATGGACAAAAGCAATCAATTGGCAAAATTGACACAACCCAAGAAAGTCGAGGATATGAATCCGGCTAAAAATATTGCCATATTAACCTTAGCCAACAAGTCTAAAATTATGTTAGACGAAACCTCTAGCGGGGAGATTGCAGTAGAAAGCGGTATTAGTATTACTAAAACGCCCAATGGAGACCTAATTTATATAGTAAAGAACTTAGAAAATAGTAAAAATAATACCGAAGAGAAATACAATACCATCACTACACCTAAAGGAGGCAAGTTTAATGTGATCTTACCTGATGGAAGTTTAGTCATGTTAAATGCTGCCTCTTCTCTTACTTATCCAGTTTACTTTAAGAAAAACGAACGCAGTGTGCGCTTTAAAGGAGAGGCTTATTTCGAAATTGCTAAAGCCTATGGAAAAGATCATCAACGCATTCCCTTCTTTGTGCATTCTAAAGACCAAGTAGTAGAAGTTTTGGGAACGCATTTTAATATTAATTCTTATGACAATGAAGATTATGTTAAAACAACTTTATTAGAAGGCTCAGTAAAAATTATTAAAACGGAGTCACCTATTGCTGCTAAATTTTTAGTGCCAGGTCAACAAGCATTAACAAAAGTTGGATTAGAAACTAAAATAGTAAAAGCAGACGCACAACAAACTATCGCTTGGAAAGAAGGTTATTTTATGTTCAAGAATTCAAACATAAAAGAAATTGCCAATGAGCTAGAACGCTGGTACGATGTAGAAATTGAATATTCAGAAGATATCGCCTTTGATAATATCACTGGATACATTTCAAGAAATGTGAAAATTTCAAATGTATTAAGAATGTTAGAGCTCAGCGGTATTGTGAACTATGAAATAAAAGGCAGAAAAATAATATTAAAAACCTCATAAAAATATTTTACCTAAGAATACTTCTTAAGTAAACGCAACCAAAATACATAAATATGAAAAAATCACTATTCCATTCATTGGGAAGTTTTGGGCAAAAGCAACTCAATGAAAACAACTCCAACAAAAAAATGAAAAATTCATTTAATTTTTTGAGAGTGAGTCAATTATTGCTTTTAGTCTTACTAACTTTTTTCACTAAAGTAAATGCTGCTAGTACAAATCAGTATGTTACTTTAAATGAAAAAAATGTTAGTTTAGAAAAAGTACTACTTGAGATTAGATCTCAGACTGGCTATGACTTTATTTACAATGCCCGATTGTTAAAAGACTCCAAGCCAGTAACTATTGTTGTACAAAATGAATTTTTTAAGAAAGTATTAGAAGATGCGCTAAAAGATCAGCCATTAACTTATACTATTATTGAAAATACAATAGTGTTAAAAAAAGTTGATAAAATAAAAATTACTGCTGAGCCCAATTTATTTAATGTTCCTTCTAATATTAAACAAGTAGAAGCCAACTCAATAGTCATTGAGAATAAAACTGAGAATAAGTCGGCCATGTTAGCTGCTAAGGGAGTCATCACCGGTCAAGTAACCGATGCTAAAGGCGATCCTTTGGCAGGTGTTAGCATTATGATTAAAGGCACACAAATTGGTACCAATACAGATGCAACAGGTAATTATAGTATTAATATCCAAGACAATGTTACATTGGTATTTAGCTATATTGGTTATTTAAGCCAAGAAATTGCACCAGGTAATAAAGCTACTATCAATGTAAAATTAGCCGAATCAAATACTGCTTTAAATGAAGTGGTAGTAACCGCTTTTGGTGTAAATAAAAACAGAAGAGGCTTAGGTTACGCAGTTCAAGAAGTGGGGGGAAAGGATTTTACCGAGGGAAGAATGAACAATATAGCGAGTGCTTTATCTGGAAAGATTGCGGGGGTAGATGCGGTTCAAACCAACGCAGGTGCTGGTGCATCTAGTAGAGTTACTATTAGAGGTAATACTTCATTAAATGGTAACCAACAACCATTATATGTAGTGGATGGGATGCCAATTGATAACCAAAACAGAGGACCTGTTACATCTTCAACTCAGTTAAACGTAGACAGAGGAGATGGAATTTCTAGTATTAACCCAGATGATATTGCTTCTATATCAGTATTAAAAGGAGGCGCCGCTGCGGCCTTATATGGTAGCCAAGCAGCCAATGGGGTTGTCTTAATTACTACTAAAAAAGGTACAGTTCAAAAAGGAATTGGGGTTGAATACACCACTGATATGAATCAAGGTACACCCTACATCTTCCCTAACTTTCAATACGAATATGGACAAGGAAATGATGGTGTTAAACCAGCAACCGCTGCTGCAGCTTTAAGTTCGGGTCGTTTATCTTATGGAGCAAAAATGGACGGAAGTTCTGTAATGCAATTTGACGGAGTCGCTAGACCTTATTCACCAGTAAATGTGAAAGATAATATTTTGAATTTTTATCAACCTAGTCAAAATATTTTAAATAGTGTTTCATTAAGTGCAGGTACCAACAAATTAGCGATGAGGTTTTCTTTGAGTGATTTCCGTGCGCAAGATCAACAACCCAATTCTGAATTTTTCAGAAAAACGATCAACTTAAATGTAAGAGCTAAAATGGGTAAGAACGATTTCATCACATTAGAAAATAGTGTTCAATACAATATTGTAAAAGGAGTAAATAGACCTAACGTTGGATATGCCGAATTAAATGCTGCATGGCCAGTATATTTAGCTGCTAACGTAGTGGATGTAAGAAATATGAGGGGTACAGATCCTGCAAGACCAGGTATCAATGCGGTAACAGGAAGAGAGTTGGAATGGAATCCAGTACCTGCAGCGGTGAACCCATATTACCTTGCTTACCAAGTACATAACCAAGATGATCAATTAAGATTAATTGGAAGATCAAGTATTCAAATTAATATTTTAAAGAATTTATTTTTCAAAGGTACCGTAGCTAGAAACCAAATCAATTACACAGAATCTAACTACGTTCCCAATACGGATGCCTTTACACCACTTGGTTATTACAGATCAGGTAAAGAGCAATCAGACAAAACAACATTCCAAGGTATCATCAATTATAACGATAGATATTACCATGATAAAATTGGCTTGAATGTGATGGCTGGTGCGAATCAAGAAAAAAATACCTACAGCAGTAACACTGCTAATGGAACACAATGGATTGTTCCAAATTTATATAGCATCACTAACTTAGTAAATAGAGATTTAGCCAACTCAAGCTCATTGTCATTATCTGGAATTGCTTCTGATGGAACCAACTCCGTATTCAGTGAAGCAAACATAGATTACGATAATGTATTCTTCTTAACTATGACAGGAAGAAATGACTGGTTCTCTGTATTAAATCCTGGCTTTAATTCTATTTTCTATCCATCAATTGGAGGTAGCTTTATTTTATCTGATGTAGTTAAAATGCCAAAAATTATTAACTACGCAAAATTAAGATCATCATGGGCCGAAGTAGGAAGTGCTACGGTAAATGCGGGTAGTATCAATCAAATTTATACCATTAGTACTTTAAACGCTTACGGTTTACCTATGTTAAGCAATCCAAATATTTTACCTAACCCAAATATCAGACCTATCACAGCAACAACCATTGAAGGTGGTTTTGAATTAAGAATGTTAGATAGCAGATTAGGATTTGATGTAAACTATTATGAAAGAAAAACAAAGAATGATATCTTATCTCCGCCAATATCTAACGCTACAGGTTACACAGCGGGCCCACAAAACATGGGATTGATATTAAATAAGGGATGGGAAGTAACATTAAGTGGTACACCTATTAGAAAAAAAGATTTTGTTTGGAATGTGGGTTACAACTTTAGTTACAACGAAAGTAAAATTCTTGAATTGGCACCGGGTATTGATGTGTTGACTTTAGGAAATGCGATTGGTGGACCAACAATCATCAATGCAGTAGGACTTCCTTACTCAACAGTACAAGCCTATGTAATGAAAAAAGATGCCAATGGAGTTCAAATATTTAATGCGGCTACTGGTTATCAAGATAGAGTGTTACAAAATATTGGGGTAGGAAATCCTCCTTACCTAATGGGATTAAGTAACACATTTACTTACAAGAAGTTTAGCTTAACAGTTGATATTGATTCTAAGTTTGGTGCAGTGGGTTATAGTAACTTAATGCAATATGCAACTAGATTTGGATTGACGCCAATTACCTTACCTGGTAGAGATGCAGGTCCTGCAGGTTTAACAGTAACAGGGGTAGATCAAAATGGAAATCCATATACACATCAATGGGCGCAAGTTGATTTGGATACCTACTACAATAACGTGGGTAGTGCTTATCCAGGACAATTTGTATACAATACTGATTTCGTAAAATTGAGAAGAATGGTTATTAGATACAATCTTCCAACTAACACACTTAAGTTTATGAAAGTTCAATCAGCTTCTATTGGTATTACAGGTTTAAACTTAGCTATTCTTTATCAAGACAAACGAGTTAAAGATGCAGGTATAGATCCTGAAATGCAACAGACTGTTGGTAATGCGCAAGGTAGCCAAGGTGTCGCGATGCCTACTACCAGAAATATTGGCTTTACCTTGAATTTAAAATTCTAATCATAAAAATTTAAGAAAATGAAAAATATATTTACCAAAATCACATATGCAACAGGACTGATAGTTATGTTATCCTGTATGCATTCTTGTAAAAAGGGTAGTTTAACTGATCTAAATGTGAATCCAGATGCGATTACCTATTTAGTTGCAGACTATTCTTTTACTTCAGCGGCCATTGGTAGTGTACCTGGTCAAAATTACACAGCATTAGGACAGGGACTACAATACTTTAGTACCTATAAGGAAGTACCTGCAGCTGGAGATAAATTTTATAATTTTAACGGAACTGCTGGCACTTTTGCGATCTACAACAATCAATGGAATAGATTGCTTCAATTAGAAAATAAATT
>CAINFN010000016.1 GCA_903848125.1 uncultured Bacteroidota bacterium | reverse complement strand
CTAGGCCCTTTTTAAATCAATTTTTATGTTATTTATTATTTTAGGGATTGTTTTATTTTTTGCAGCGGGAGCTGTTCAAAATTTAAATTTACCAGTAGCTATACCAACAAGAACAATTAGAAGTATAGGACTAGTAGTTATTATTATTGGGGTACTAACTTCATGTATCAAACAAATTGATGCAGGACAAATAGGAGTAAAATCTATGTTTGGGAAAGTGCAGGATGATGTAATTACCAGTGGCTTAAGTTTTGTAAATCCATTGGTACAAGTAAATACAATAGATGTAAGAACTCAAAACTATACGATGAGTGGAGTACATACCGAAGGGGAAGTTGCAGGGGATGACGCCATTCGTGTTTTAACTGCAGATGGGTTAGAAGTAGTGATTGATTTAACTGTTTTGTATAGAGTTCAATCTTCTGAAGCGCCAAAAATTGTCAGAGAAATTGGATATGATTTTAAAAACATCATTGTAAGACCAATTACCAGAACTAAAATTAGAGACAATGCAGTTTATTATACTGCCGTTGATTTATATTCTGTAAAAAGAGATGAGTTTCAAAGTAGAATTTTTAAAACCATTGAAGAAAATTTAAAACAAAGAGGGTTGGTTTTAGAACAATTGTTAGTAAGAAATATTGTATTGCCCGCTACCGTAAAGGCATCTATTGAAGATAAAATTAAAGCAGAGCAAGATGCACAAAAAATGCAATTTGTATTGCAAAAAGAAAAGCAAGAAGCAGAGCGTAAGAGAGTGGAAGCGCAGGGTATTGCTGACTATCAAAAAATTATTAGTTCAGGGTTAGGTGATAAACAATTACAGTATGAGCAAATACAAGTAATGAAGGGTTTAATCACTTCTCCTAATGCAAAAGTAATTATCATGGGGGGTGGCAAGACGCCAGTTATTTTAGATGCCAAGTAAAAATAAGATGTATAGTAAGTGAGGTTTAAAATAAGTTTGTATATTCCATAAAAATTAATAAAACTAATTTACTTATGGAACATTTATTAGGCCCAATTGATTGGTTGTTTATCGTTTTGTATTTAGCGGTAATTGCTGCTGTATCTGTGTGGTCCATTAGAAAAAGTAAAGCATCTCCTTCGGATTATTTTTTAGCCAATCGTAATTTAGGTTGGTTTGTCATTGGCGCATCTATATTAGCATCTAATGTGGGTTCTGAACATATTGTTGGGTTAGCCGGTACCGCTGCTAGTTCTGGTTTAGTAATGGGCCATTACGAATTACACTCATGGATTATTTTAACCTTGGGTTGGGTGTTTGTTCCATTCTATATGAGAAGTATGGTGTATACGATGCCAGAATTTTTAGAAAGAAGATTCAATGCAAAATCAAGAATTCTTTTATCAGTGATACAATTGCTTAGTTACATTATCACAAAAGCCTCCGTAACTATATTTGCTGCAGCTACAGTCATTACTATATTTTTCCCAAGTGTTGATTTTTGGACCGCTGCTATTATATTAGTAATCATAACTGGGGTATACACTGTTTTTGGAGGCTTGCATGCAGTAATGTATACAGAAGCTATACAGGCGGTAGTTTTATTGGCAGGCTCTGCTGTACTTATGTTTTATGGATTACATGAAGTAGGAGGGTGGAATAGTTTAATGCATTCTATACCAAAAGAAAAGTTGTCTATGTTTCCTCCTTTAAGTGATCCCAATTTTCCTTGGGCAGGTATTTTATTCGCATCACCTATAGTAGGTGTTTGGTATTGGTGTACCGATCAACATATTGTACAAAGATGTTTAGCGGGTAGAGATGAAAAGCAAGCACGTCGTGGTACCATCTTAGCAGCGTATTTAAAATTATTACCATTCTTTATTTTCTTAATTCCAGGTTTAATTGCTTATTCACTTGCGCAACAAGGAAAATTACATTTGACAGATGCCAATCAGGCATTACCAACTTTAGTGCGTGATTTATTGCCTACTGGGTTAAGAGGGCTATTGGCTGGTGGATTATTAGCCGCTTTAATGAGTTCATTGGCTTCGGTATATAACGCATGCTCTACTTTATTTACCATGGATATTTATCAAAAAATAAAACCTGCAGCAAGCAATAAGGAATTGGTAAAAGTGGGTCGAATTACTACCGCCATTGTAGTGATACTTGGTATGATATGGATTCCATTAATGTCTAAAATATCAGGGGTGTTGTATCAATATTTACAAAGTGTGCAATCTTATTTAGCGCCCCCTATTGCAGCAGTGTTTTTATTGGGTGTTTTTTCGAAACGTATTAATGCAAAAGGGGCCTTCACTGCCATGGTCGTTGGATTTTTAATTGGGGTACTTCGTATTGTATTAGAATTAAACAGAACCTCTTTAACTGGGTTTGCTTATCATTTTGCAACACTCAACTTTTTGTATTTCTGTATTATTTTATTCTTAGTATCTATAGCTATACTAATTATAGTGAGTTTGTTTACAGAAAAGCCATCAGAGGAGCAATTAAATGGACTTACTTTTGCTACCACAGTGAGTGCAGATAAAGCTGCATCAAGAGCAAGCTGGAATGCGGTTGATGTTTGGCTTTCAAGTATTGCAATTGTATTTATCGTGGCTATTTTTATCTACTTCTCACCATTGGGCATAGCAGGATAAAAACTACTTAACCTATACTAAAATGCCTTACTGAGTTGTGCTCAGTAAGGCATTTTTAATTAGTTTAATTTTAAGCACGATAATGATCTGCTTTCCAGTTTTTAATTTGGCTTTTAATATCTTTATTAGATAAATTCTCTGCAACAGCTTTAGCTGCTAAGGCAATAAATTCATCATCAGCTGCAAAACGTAAAGCAATAATTTGTCCCATGGTAAGTTCTTTTGGAAATGCTTTTCCTGTGGCTAAATAATACCTGAAATTTTCTTCTGCTCTAATGGCTCTGTCTTGCGCTTTTAAAGCAAAGCCACGAACATACCAAGCCATCATTACCAGAATTACAGAAAGCAAACACAACATCGCCCCTAGGTATTTATTTTCAGCTGTGCTCTGAATAAAATAGTTGACAGAAGCTATAAGAAAAATAAGAATAGCCGAAAGGGTAACATAATGATAACCAGGTACTAATTTGGCATGGTTTTTAAAATTTTGATCTTGCATGGTTTTATATTTTTGCTCAATTTAGCACGAATTTAGCTATGGTTTCAATTAATTTATGACTAAAAATTTAGGATAATCGGTAGCAATTTGCATCCTCTATACACAACAACTTGTTAATAATTAATTAGCTTTTTGGGTTCAACTTTAATGAAATATTATATAAATTAGTAACAAATAAAAAATATTAAAATGAAAAAAATCTTATTGGCCTCTTCAATTTTATTTATTTCTGTGATTTCTTTTTCACAAACAGAAAAGAAAAATGGTACTATTTACGTTAAGCATCCCTATATTGATGTGGTTAACGCAGGGACAAAAGCTTATGTGGCTCATAATTTAGAGAGTTGGAAATCTTATTATGCTGATACTTCAAAATTCTCAATTTCAGGAGTTGATAAAATGATGACTATAAAAGAAAATCAAGCGAATTTATTTTTAGATTACAAGTTTTTTGATAATATTTCAGTAACCACTGTAGGGTACCCAGATTACTTACATTATGATGATAAAGACCAAAAAGTAGTTCAATCATGGTGGAAATGGAGTGGAAAATCAAAGAAAACTGGCAAAACTGTAGTTACTTACTTTGTTCAATTTGATTGGTTTAATACTGCAGGTAAAATAGTAAGAGAAACCAGCTTAGGTGATTTTTCAAAAATATTTGCTGAAGAAGGTATGTAATAATTTCAGCTAATGTATAAGCAAAAAACCCGCTCCAATTTGGAAGCGGGTTTTTTATTTGACATGGTAATTAAATATCAAAAATTTATTTATTGTACCAACCAATCAGTATATACACCTTTCATGGTTCCTATTTTTGCTAATTCATCAGCAACTGGTTTTGTTTTTGCAAAAACGGAAGTTCCAAATTCACTCATTTTTCCATCAGCAGTGAAAAATTTATCTCTACCTGATTCATTTTTAAAGATAAACATATAGCTAAATTTGTTAGCAGCTTCGCCACGTACATATTTTAAGATACGTACTTCGCAACCGCAGGCACTTGAAAATGCTGGCGCCCATTTTTTGGCTGCAAAATCAGTAAATTGTTCCATGGTGGCACTGCCATTTAATTTTACGATATCTGTATGTAATCCAACTAAGCTTCCTTTTTGTAAGGATTGACTAAAGGTGTTAAAGCTTACAAAAGCAAAAGCAAACAAGAAGAGCATTTTTTTCATTTGGTTTAGTTTTAATGAATTACCAATTTAGTAAAATTGTTACTCTTATTACAATAATTTCAATTAAATTTTTATGAATGAACCAGCACTTTTAATGCCCATTTTGACTTCTTTTCAATAACTAATGTTAAATTGGGATAAGCAAATAGCTGAAATTTTAACCGCCACATAAATGAACAAAACCCTAAATAAGTAAGCATGAAAAAGGCTTTAATAATAGTATTTACATTGATACAGGGTTGTGTTGTTGCACAAACAAGACCCAATATTGTTTTGTTTTTAGTAGATGATATGGGCTGGCAGGATTGTTCAGTTCCATTTTGGAATCAAGTTACGCCGCTCAATAAAATATACCATACCCCAAACATGGAAAGGTTGGCAAAGGAAGGAATGAAATTCACCAATGCCTATGCTACACCTGTTTGTACGCCCACTAGGACAAGTTTAATGTCTGGGATGAATGCTGCACATAGTGGAATCACTAATTGGACTTCTCCTAAGAAAAATAACAATACGGATGATTTGGATGAGCAACTATCGCCTGCATTATGGAATATGAATGGATTAAGTTCAGTACCTGGAATTGAGAAAACAATGTATGCAACTACTTTTCCATCGCTTCTAAAAAAGGCGGGTTACTTTACTATTCATGTTGGTAAAGCACATTGGGCTTCAATGGGTACGCCGGGTGCCGATCCAAAAAATTTAGGTTTTATAGTAAATATTGCAGGTCATGCTGGAGGTCATCCTCAAAGTTATTTAGGGGAGGATAATTATGGAAATATCACAGCGAAGGCACAGCCTCAAGCGGTTCCAGATTTGGAGTCCTATTTTGGAACGGATACTTTTTTAACCGAAGCCTTAACCAAAGAAGCACTCAATGCATTGGAGGCGCCTATTCAAAATAAACAACCCTTTTTTCTTAATCTGGCGCATTATGCTGTTCATGTGCCCCTGATGGCTGATAAAAGATTTGTACAAAAATATTATGATGCAGGATTGGATTCGGCAGAAGCTAAATATGCCGCTTTAATTGAAGGCATGGATAAAAGCTTGGGTGATTTAATGGATTATTTGAAAGAGAAAAAAGTGGATCAAAATACCATTATCATTTTTATGAGTGACAATGGTGGGCTAGGCTTGGTGCCGCCAAGAGGAGGTGCATCACAAACACAAAACTTGCCCTTAAAAGCGGGCAAAGGATCTGTTTATGAAGGGGGCATTCGTGAACCCATGATTGTTAAATGGCCAAAAGTGGTAAAGCCAAATTCAATAGCCAATCAATATGTGATGGCAGAAGATTTTTTCCCAACCCTACTCGAAATGGCAAAAGTGAATAATTATAAAACAGTACAAGCTATTGATGGTAAAAGTTTTTTGCCCATTTTAAAAAACGAAAAATATACGGATACAGCTAGAGCGTTAATTTGGCATTTCCCTAACAAATGGATAAGCAAGGATGGGCCAGGTATTAACTATTATAGTGCAATTAGAAAAGGGGAATGGAAAATGATTTATAGTATGCGAACAGGTAAAAAAGAATTGTATAATATCGTTCAGGATATTGGAGAACAAGAAGATAGGTCAACCCAATATCCTCAAAAAGTAAAGCTGTTGTCTAATTTACTTTCCAATCAATTAAGGAAATGGAATGCGCCCATGCCTTATTTTAAAGCCACCAATCAAAAAGTGCCTTTGCCTGACGAATTGTTTTAAAAATAAAATACACCATGTTAAAATTTAAATCCTTTGTTGTACTTATCTTATTGAGCCTTTTTACAAGCCATCCAAGTATCGGTCAATCTAAAGTAAAAGTTGTTTGTATTGGCAATGAACTAACCTATGGAGTAGGTGCCGTAAATAGTGAAAAAAATAATTATCCTACTCAACTTGGAAATCTATTAGGATCAAGCTATGAGGTAAGTAAAGTCATGCAATTTGATGCGGCTAAATTTAGCCATAGCCGCCTTAGTCCTAATGTTGTAATAGTTGAGTTGGGTAAGAATGAAATAAATTTAGTAGACACTACATTAAATTCATCTTTTGAAAAGAATTGTTTAGCGCTAATTCAAAGTATTAAACAATATCCTACTCATCCACGCATTATCTTATTATTGCCAACACCTATATTTACTCAAAATAGCAGTGCCAAATACAATTCAGTTTTAAAAACCCAATTGATACCTGCAATTCAAAAAATCGCCTATACCACTGGCGTAGAGCTTTTAGATATTTATTCTTTGTTGATAGATAGGTCAGATTTAACAACTGATCAACTACATCCCAATTCTTTGGGGGCCACTGTAATTTCTAAAAGGGTATATGAATTAATAAAGTTGAATCAAGCTAAAAGTGCATCCATCTTTACCAAGATTACAGAAAAGAAAACGCTAAGTTCTTTTAATGGGTATGCCTGTATCGACTTTACATTTAACAATAGAAATTGCAAAATAGTACAACCTAAAAAAATAGTCAAAGGAATGCCTTGGGTATGGAGAGCTAGGTTTTGGGGGCATGAGCCACAAACTGATATTGCCTTGTTAGAAAGAGGTTTTCATATTGTTTATGCAGATGTGGCAGAATTATATGGTAACCAAGAAGCAGTTTTGATTTGGAATCAATTTTATACTTACATGCAACAGCTTGGGTTGGCAAAAAAAGTAGTGTTAGAAGGAATGAGTAGAGGTGGGGTGTATGTATACAACTGGGCAGTACAAAATCCAGAAAAAGTGGCAGCAGTATATGCAGATGCTCCAGTACTAGATTTGAAAAGTTGGCCTGGTGGAAAAGGCAAAGGGCCTGGAGGTAAAGCAGACTGGGAAATTTTTAAAACAGATTATCATTTAACAGAGGCGCAAGCACTTGCCTTTAATAACAGCCCTTTGGACAATGCCAATGCAATTGCAAAAGGAGGCTACCCAATGCTGCATGTGGTGGGAGATGCGGATGAAGTGGTTCCAGTAGAGGAGAACACAAATCCTTTTGAATTAAAAGTAAAAGCAGCAGGTGGAAATATTTCAGTGATACATAAACCAAAAGTGGGGCATCATCCCCATAGTTTAGAAAATCCAACACCCATAGTAGATTTTATTTTAAACAATACTGGGTACAAAACAAATTTTGCGGTGATTGCTAGTCCTGGTGCTGAATATCGATCTGCGGCTGGTTGGAAAGAAGGGACAGATTGGTGGGTGCAAAATGAGGACATCAATCAATTGTTGAAAGCCAACAATAAAATAGATATCATTTTTCTAGGTAATTCTATTACACAAGGAATTGGAGGGGATCGACCTAATGTGACTTACAAAGCGGGTAAAGTATTTTTTGATCAATATTTTAAGCAGCAATCTTGGGTTTGTGCAGGCATATCAGGTGATAGAACACAGCATGTACTTTGGAGATTACAAAATGGTAATTATGCCAATGCAAAACCTAAAGTAATTGTGTTGGCCATTGGAGTAAATAATTTTCAAGAAGATACCGGAGAAGAAACTGCAGCAGGGATACAACTAATTTTGAACTGGATGAAGTTGCAAATGCCTTCAACTAAAGTTATTTTAATTGGCCCCTTGCCAACAGGTTTGACGCCTACTTCAAGCAATCGAATCAAATATGAAGTGGTTCATTCCATTATAAAAAAGCAAGCATCTACTCAAGTAACCTATTTGCCTTTAACAAAGTATTTTATTAAGCCTAATGGTGATTTAGATACCACTTTATGTTCTGGAGATGGAATTCATTTAATAGCGCCTGGGTATGAAATGTGGGCAAAAGTTTTAAAAGAAGCCGTTGATAAAATAATTGTAAAATAAATACCAATTTTCGTAGTTTGTAGTCTTAAATAAACATCAAATGAATAAGTTATTAGTGGGGTTTTTAGTACTTCTTGCTACCTCTTTGCAAGCTCAAAAAACATTTACTTTAAAAGGAGATGTTACAAAAGTAAAAGAGCCTGTCACCAAAGTATATTTATCCTATTATTTTAATGGTAATTCAACGGAGGATAGTGCCAACGTGATAAATGGTAAATATGAAATAAAAGGAACATTAGTTGAACCTGTGCTTGCAAGATTGCGTGCTGTTTATAAAGTAGACACCTCGCTTAAAGTAAAAAGAGCTATTTCTTATAAGAAGGATATGGTATCGGTTTTTATCGAAAACTCATCGATCACTTCTACTAGTGTTGACTCATTCTCCAACATGACTATTAAAGGTTCCCTATCAAATATGGAGTATAAAAAATTCAATGCCTATACCAAATCCATTTCAACTAAAATGGATTCTTTAAGTATGGCCTATGGTGAATTAAGAAAAAATAAAGATGAGGTAGGGATGAAAAAAATTGATGAAGCCTTTGATAAGTTAGATGCTGAAATGAAAGCAAAGCAAAAGCAATATGTGCTAGCCAACTTAAATTCCCCCATTTTGATGCATGCATTTAGAAGTTATGCAGGGTATACAATTGATCCAATGGAAGTAGAGCCTACTTTTTTGAAATTACCAAAAGGAGTTCAAGCATCTGTTTCTGGAATGGAGATGGCCAATAAAATCAGCACTGCTAAAAAAATTACAGTGGGGAAAGAAGCACTCAATTTTACTCAAAATGATACTGCGGGTATTCCAGTTTCGTTATCTTCTCTAAGAGGAAAGTATGTACTAGTTGATTTTTGGGCAAGTTGGTGTGGTCCTTGCAGACAAGAAAACCCGAATGTAGTGGCTGCTTTTGGTAAATACAATACAAAAGGATTTACCGTTCTAGGTGTTTCCTTAGATCAGCCTACAGGCAAACAGAAATGGATGGATGCCATTCATAAGGATAATTTAACATGGACGCATGTATCTGATTTGAAATTTTGGAAAAATGAAGTGGCGCAATTATATGGTGTTGAATCCATTCCTCAAAACTTCTTGATTGACCCAACTGGGAAAATAATAGCCAAAGATTTAAGAGGGGATGTTTTAAATAATAAACTAGCTGAATTATTTAAATAAATGAACAAATTATTAAAATTAGTAAGTAAGCTTGAAACTCATATTTCGGATTTTTCAAAAATAAACCATGAAATCTCTGAAGTAAACATAGGCTGGCATATTGTTCATAGCTTCCTAGTAATTACGAGTGTTACCAAGTCCATTGTGAAGTCGGATCCTTCTAATTTTAAAAAGAAATTTAGTTTCAAGGCTTTTTATGTTTTGCTTTTTAAAAAATTTCCAAGAGGCAAAGCAAAAGCGCCTTCTTTCACCCAACCGCAGCAGGAACTTACTGAAGTTTATATAAAAGAGATAATTCAGGAAGCACGATTAAGTTTGGACAGTCTTTTTAAAGCTCAAAAAAACCAATATTTCACCCATCCCATTTTTGGAGATTTGCAATTAAGAAAGGCAATTAAGTTTTTAGGGGTACATACTAATCATCATGAGAAGATAATCAGAGATATATTAAAGTAAGCTACCTATTATGAAAAAGAATTTATTTTTAATATTGTTTACCCTCATCTCCTATAGCTTACTGGCACAGCCTTTTAAGAAAATAAATGAGTTTCAAGCCTATCTGCAAAAAAATGCAGCCACTATAAATAAAATTGAGGGACTTTGGGAAATAAATAAAACGATTGACTCTGGCACTTTAATAACGCTGCCTCCCTATAAGGTGGCGATTATAAAAGTGGGGGAGAATGCTTACAATACATTTGCTATTAATGAAATGACCGGAGAGATAAAAGAGCATACTGAATCTTGTAATAGCTATATTTTTAAATCAAAAAACAGGATGGGTAGATATGATGTTGAACTTAGTTCAGCATGCAGTTCTACTTATCATGACAAGGCCATTATAAATGCACAAGGTGAATTAGAATTTTCAGGTAAAGTAGAACAGAATGAAACTCACTCAAGTGAAAGTTCAGCTTCAAGTGTATTTGATGGGAAGTATAATTTAGTTGATGGTTTACAAGGTAAAGTTTCTGGTGTTCAAATTGCGAGTTCAGGTGGACAGGCAGGAAGTGGATCAAGCGTGGTGATAAGAGGTTATAATTCTTTTCTTGGCAGCAACCAGCCTTTGTATGTTGTGGACGGAGTGCCTATTGATAATACTTCAGAACCTGGGACTGCTGATAAAAATGCAGTTGCCTATACAAATCGCGCTATTGATATTAATCCTGATAATATTGAAAGTGTTACAGTATTAAAAGGGGGCGCCGCATCGGCATTGTATGGTATTCAAGCTTCAAATGGGGCAATCATTATTACCACCAAAATGGCTAAGGCAAAAAAGGGGTTTAGTTACTCCATCATTTCTTGGAATAAGTTTAGTGTAAAGGCCAAGAAAATCTAAAATTAATTACAAAAATAAATTTAGAAGCTTAATTCCGAATTACATGACGCTTGTCATATTTGATATTCCATTTTCATTATAATTTACATTACGTATCATATTCGAAATTTATAAATTTCTTGACATGAGAAGTATCAATTGGTTTGCAAGGGGTTCACTTTTTATCATTTACTTTTGGTTTGGGTATTTAAAATTATTAGGGACTTCCCCTGCAGAGTCTCTGGTTCATGAACTGTTTAATATAACATTAATTAATTTAACAAATTTTAAGACTTTTGCAATTTGCTTTGGCCTATTTGAATGCCTTATTGCGATTAGCTGGTTAATTCCAAAAATTACTTTTATAGCTTTTTATGCAGTTATAATACATGTAATTTTTACATTTGTTCCTATAATAGCTTTGACAGAACTAACATGGACAAGTACTTTTACTCCAACTATTATTGGCCAGTATATTATAAAAAATTTACTGCTACTTTCTTGTATTATGTTTATTAAAGAAAATTACAAATTAGGTTTGGAAGAATAAGAATTAAGTAAATTTGAAATTGCCATTCGAGGTACAAAGGGCATAAAAAAACTCCGATTTCGTAAGATTTCGGAGTTTTTGTTTTCGGAATTGTCGGCTTCGTTTTACATTAAATTATAATAAGCTTTCTGTAATATTTTTAATTAATTCTTGTTGAGAGGCAAATGCCTTCCAAATAGATGCACACCAGCCATGAATTTGCTTATCTCTTTCTTCTGGGTTGGTTATTCTGAGAACATCGGCTATGCTAATTTCACCTCTGTTGGTAGGGAGTATTATTGGGGGAAATACTTTTGATTTTTTTGACATTTCAACATGCGCCATTTGTACTTGTTTCCCTGTGTATCCTTTCTCTATATGTAAATAGATCCCTATTAATGCGTAAGTGATTTTAATTGGCTTAGTATACTCATCTGCAGTTTGAATTGCATAAGCATCGACAATATGTTGATGAATAAAATCTTCACCTTTATGAGATAAAGTGTAATAAGCTAGTTCGTTGTATTGGTCATCAAGGTTCATGTAAAAACAAATGTAGGGGATTCTAGGCTTCATTTCATTACGCCGACTTCCCTCATACCATTTTATAGATTAGGGATTGTCGTTCTCTCTTCGCTCGAACGACATCCCTGAATGGTGTCCTTACCCAAAGCTTTTCAACGAACCGCTTCGCGTTTCGTTGCCTTTTTGCTTCTCGTACGTTTACGAAAGCGAGCTTTCGACACGTCCTCAAAACAAAAAAGCCCCCCGATTTCTCGGGGAGCTTTGTGAACTGGCTGGGACTCGAACCCAGGGCCCATACATTAAAAGTGTATTGCTCTACCAACTGAGCT
>CAINFN010000015.1 GCA_903848125.1 uncultured Bacteroidota bacterium | reverse complement strand
GTATGATTGCCTACTGCATGACCTTCTTTTATGATTTGTTCATAAATGTTGGCATAAGAAAGTACATTATTTCCAATACAAAAAAAGCTTGCTTTGGCATTGAATTTTTTTAATTGTGCCAATACAAAAGGGGTGGCTTCTGGATGAGGCCCATCGTCAAAACTTAAATAAATAACCTTCTCGGAACTAGGTAATTTCCAAGTGCAACCGGGGTATAAGGCCCTTAGCCAAAAAGGTGTTTTTATTAAATACATACCCAAAGATAAATAGTTCTTTTGCCCATTTGAATATTATCTTTGTGTAAATAAAAAACAGCATGGATTCAAAGGTTAGAGTTAGGTTTGCGCCCTCTCCAACGGGTGGTTTACACTTAGGTGGCGTTAGAACTGTTTTGTTTAATTATTTATTTGCAAAGCATCACGGTGGGGAGTTTGTTTTAAGAATAGAAGACACCGACCAAACCCGTTTTGTAGTGGGTGCTGAACAATATATTATAGACACTTTAAAATGGTGTGGACTTACCCCAGATGAAAGCCCCTTGCATGGGGGTGCTTATGGCCCTTATAGACAAAGTGAGCGCAAAGCTATTTACACTCAATATGCTCAAACTTTGATTGAAAAAGGATTTGCTTATTATGCTTTTGACACCCCGCAAGATTTAGAAGAGAAAAGAAAACAGGTGCCTAATTTTCAATATAGCCGCGCGCACAGAATGGAAATGAAAAACTCCATTTCGTTATCAGAAAATGAAGTGACTGAATTATTGAAAAAAAATACACCGCATGTTATTCGTATCAAAGTGCCCGATGAAGAAGAAGTAGTTTTTACAGATATGATTAGAGGTGAAGTTCGTTTTGATGTGAGCACCATAGATGATAAAGTTTTATTAAAAGCAGATGGAATGCCCACCTATCACTTGGCCGTGGTGGTAGATGATTATTTAATGAAAATTACCCACGCTTTTAGAGGAGAAGAATGGTTGCCGAGCGCACCAGTGCATATTTTATTATGGAAATATTTATTTGGATTGGATAAGATGCCTAAGTGGGCGCATTTACCTTTAATTCTAAAACCAGAGGGCAGCGGCAAATTAAGTAAACGTGATGGGGAGCGCTTAGGCTTTCCTGTGTTTGCCATGGATTGGACCGATCCTACTACCAAAGAAACCACGATTGGTTTTAAAGAAAAAGGATTTTTGCCAGAAGCTTTTATCAATTTCTTAGCCATGCTAGGATGGAATGATGGTAGCGATAAAGAATTGTTCACCATCGAAGAACTCATTGCCGCTTTTGATTTAGAGAGAGTACATAAAGGTGGCGCAAAATTTGATTACGAAAAAGCAAAGTGGTTCAACCAAGAGTGGATTAAGAAAACAGATAATGAAATATTAGCTAATTTACTTCAACCATTTTTTGATAATGCAAAAATTGAAATTCATGAACGCTCCTATTTGGTAAAAGTAATTGGACTTGTGAAAGATCGTTGTCATTTATTAGCCGACTTTATTGCACAAAGCAGTTTCTTTTTTGCAGCACCCAATAACATTGACACCGCTTCCATCTTACCAAAATGGGAAGAAAAGAAGCACCGCTTCTTTGATGCATTAGTAAAAATTTATACTCAACATATTGCGGAGGGTATCAAAACATTACCTGCAGTAAACCTTGAAGCAGGTTTTAAAGAATTAGCCACTGCGCATGAAATAAAACCCGGTGATTTACTACTACCCCTTAGAATTATGCTAGTGGGTGGAAAATTTGGCCCTGGTGTGTTTGACATCATTGAATCGATAGAATTATCAGACACAGTGGCAAGAATTGAACACAGCTTGCAATTACTTTCAGGAAAATAATGTAACTTAATAGCAATGAAACCAATCAGAGTATTAGTAGCAAAAGTAGGATTAGACGGTCATGACCGTGGTGCCAAAGTAATTGCTACAGCACTTAGAGACGCAGGCATGGAAGTAATATATACAGGACTTCGCCAAAGCCCCGAGATGGTGGTGCAAGCTGCTTTACAAGAAGATGTGGATGCCATTGGAATTAGTATATTATCTGGTGCACACATGACTATTTTTCCAAAAGTGTATCAGCTCATGCAAGAAAAAGGATTAACCAATGTTCTATTAACAGGTGGTGGTATTATTCCGGAAGAAGATAGCGTCCAACTAACAGATATGGGCATTGGTACTTTATTTGCTCCTGGTACCAACACGGCAGATATTGCTAGCTACATCAAAGATTGGGTCGCCGCGCATCATCAATAAATTGCTTTTTTAACTTCTAAAATTGCTACTATGTCCACTTTCCAAACTTTATTTACAAAAATGGAAGATCATACTTTGATCATTACCATTAATCGTCCTGACAAATTAAATGCATTGAATCAGCAAGTGATGAAAGACCTTGATGCGGTCATGGACAGGGTATATAAGTTTCCAGAAATTAAAAGTGTAGTGATAACGGGAGCTGGATTAAAAAGTTTTGTAGCGGGCGCAGACATAAAAGAATTTGAATCCTTATCAAAAGCAGAAGCTACCTCTTTAGCTAAAAGAGGACAGGAGGTGTTTTTTAAAATTGAAAATTCTCCCAAGCCAGTGATTGCATGTGTGAATGGATTTGCTTTAGGTGGCGGATGTGAATTAGCCATGGCATGTCATTTTATCATCGCTTCTGAAAGTGCAGTATTTGGACAACCCGAAGTTAACCTAGGTATTATGGTAGGCTATGGTGGCTCTCAAAGATTGACCCAAAGAGTGGGCAAAGGACGTGCTATGGAATTAGTGATTACAGGTAAAACAATCAATGCTACCCAAGCTATGAATTATGGGTTAGTGAACTATGTTGTTCCTCAAACAGAATTACTGGATAAGGCCTTTTCTATCCTAAGAGTTTGTCATGAAAAAGCACCTTTATCTGTGGGCAATTCCATTAAAGCTGTGAATGCAGCATGGAATGAGTCTGAGAATGGCTATATAGTAGAAGCCAACCTCTTTGGCGAATGCTTTGCAACTGATGATTGCAAGGAAGGCATTCAAGCCTTTATTGAAAAAAGAAAACCAGTATTTAAAGGACATTAATTTTCCCAATTTTACTTATTATTTTATACGCACTGTAGTACCTTTGCGATAAAAAAAAATACATTATGGAATACAGAATCGAAAAAGATACGATGGGTGAAGTAAAAGTACCAGCCAATGTTTATTGGGGTGCGCAAACACAAAGAAGTATTGACAACTTTAAAATAGCACAGGACATCAATAAAATGCCTAAGGAAATTATTAAGGCATTTGCTTATTTAAAAAAAGCAGCAGCCTTAACTAATTTAGATGCTGGCGTTTTACCAAAAGAAAAATCAGATTTAATTGGCCAAGTATGTGATGAAATCATTGCAGGCAAATTAGATGATCAGTTTCCATTAGTAGTATGGCAAACAGGAAGTGGTACACAAAGCAACATGAATTTAAATGAAGTGATTGCTTACCGTGCACATGTATTAAATGGAGGCAGCTTAACAGATAAAGAAAAATTCTTACATCCCAACGACGACGTTAATAAGTCACAATCTTCTAATGACACTTTCCCTACTGCAATGCATATTGCAGCTTATCAAATATTAACTCAAACCACGATTCCCGGTATCACTGCTTTAAAAAATACTTTGGAAGCCAAGAGTAAGGAGTTTATGCAAATTGTTAAAATAGGTCGCACTCATTTTATGGATGCTACCCCTTTAACTTTAGGACAAGAAATTAGTGGGTATGTAAGTCAGTTGAATCATGGCTTAAAAGCCATCAATAATACCTTAGCCCATTTAAGTGAATTAGCTTTAGGTGGAACTGCAGTAGCTACTGGTATTAATACACCAAAAGGTTATTCAGAAAATGTAGCCAAACATATTGCTAAATTAACAGGCCTGCCATTTATTACTGCAGAAAATAAATTTGAAGCATTGGCTGCACACGATGCTATTGTAGAATCACATGGCGCCTTAAAAACAGTTGCGGTAAGTTTAATGAAGATCGCCAACGATGTGCGTATGTTGTCATCTGGACCACGCAGTGGCATTGGCGAGCTTTTTATTCCAGACAATGAACCAGGCTCTTCCATCATGCCAGGTAAAGTAAATCCTACTCAATCTGAAGCATTAACTATGATTGCTGCTCAAGTAATGGGTAATGATGTAGCTATTAATATTGGTGGTTCTATGGGACATTTTGAATTGAATGTTTTCAAACCAGTGATGATTTATAATTTCTTACACAGCGCTCGCTTGATAGGTGATGGTTGCGTAAGCTTTAATGAAAAATGTGCAGTAGGCTTGGCACCTATCGAAGCCAATATCAATAAGCACGTTAATAATAGCTTAATGCTAGTCACTGCACTCAATACAAAAATTGGTTATT
>CAINFN010000014.1 GCA_903848125.1 uncultured Bacteroidota bacterium | reverse complement strand
CTGCAATCACAATCTCTTTACCAATTCTGGTAAATTGCTTGGCCATACGATCAAATCTTTTGAACATCGTGGCTTTTCTTACTTCAAATATTCTTCCCATAATCAATCGGTTTAAGGACTGCAAAAATAAGGTAAAAAAAATAGTCCCGATTGCTCAGGACTATTTTATATCAATTGTATGTTTTTATTTGTTCAAATTACTGTGTTTACGCCCGTAGATAAAGTAAACTACCAAGCCTAAAGCCATCCATCCAAAAGCCACAAGTAAAGTTTGAGGATCTAATTGAGAAATCATAGCACCACAAACTATAATACCTAAAATTGGAACTAAAGGAACCAGAGGGGTCTTAAAAGGTCTTGGGGTAATAGGATCAGAACGTCTTAGCAACCAAATTCCACCACTCACCAATATGAAAGCAAATAAGGTTCCAAAAGAAGTCAAGTCGCCGGCGACACTTCCAGGAACAAAAGCAGCGAATGCACCAACAAACACAAATAAAATCCAGTTTGACTTATACGGCGTTCTGTATTTAGGATGTAAATCTGAAAATACTTTTGGCAATAATCCGTCATTGGCCATGGAATAAAATACACGAGACTGACCCATCAACATCACTAATATTACAGAAGAGAAACCAGCAAGAATACCAATTTTAACAGCAGTGGCTAACCATAGAAAACCTGGCATATGGTGTTCAATTGCATAAGCAACAGACGCCTCTTTACCAGCTAATGAAAATTCTTTCCAATTAGCAACTCCAGTTAATACGTAAGAAAATAGTACATATAAAATAGTACATACTATCAATGATCCAATAATACCAATGGGCATATCTCTTTTTGGATTTTTTGCTTCTTGTGCTGCAGTAGATACGGCATCAAAACCAATAAAGGCAAAGAATACAATCGCTGCACCCCCTAAAACGCCACCCCATCCATGTTTTCTAAATGCTTCATGACCTGGAGCATCAGCAGGTATCATATAAGGGGTATGATTAGCTGGGTCAATAAATCTCCAGCCTATAAAAATGAAAATTATTACGATGGCAACTTTTATAAATACAATGATTGCATTAACAATGGCAGATTCTTGTGTTCCTTTAATTAATAATAAAGTCAACATTAATAAAATAATCAAAGCAGGTGCATTCATAATACCGTGGTGTAAAACACCTGCGGCGTCAGTAATACTTTCGAAAGGGGAGTGGCTCCATTCATAAGGGATTCGTCCTCCAAATAAACTATTCAAATACTCGCTCCATGCAATTGATACTGTGGCTGCTCCTAAAGCATATTCCATAATCAAAGCCCATCCAATAATCCAGGCTACCATTTCGCCCATAGTTACATAAGAATAAGCATAAGCACTTCCTGAAATAGGTATCATGGCAGCAAATTCTGCATAGCATAAACCTGCAAAAGCGCAACCTATTGCTGCAACAATAAAAGACAATGTAACAGCTGGTCCAGCAGCCTCTGATGCTGCTGCGGCAGTTCTTACAAACAAGCCTGCACCAATAATCGCACCCACGCCCAATGCAACTAAGTTACCGGCGCCCAATGTGCGTTTTAGTCCTTTGCCACCATCCTCGGCTTGGGCCAACATGGCTGATAAATCTTTTTTTCTAAATAAACTCATAGTATTTTTTTCAGTTAAAAATAGATACATATTTAAAGCGACCCGCTTGGGGTGATTCCACTTTTCTATCTAGGTTGAAAAATAGGCCTTTTTTTGCAAAAAATGGGCCATTTTATACAAATAGTAAGGCATTTTTAGGCGAATTTTTTTCAGACTTAAGTCTTATATTGCGTTTATAACCGCCTATGAAAAAATCTAATAATTTGACGTTGTATATAGTAGTTGCAATGTTTGCAGGTACTATCTTAGGATATTTTATTCATGAGCATTTCGACCTTGCCAGCATCGAAGTATT
>CAINFN010000013.1 GCA_903848125.1 uncultured Bacteroidota bacterium | reverse complement strand
GAAGCGGGTTATTTAGGGGTGGAAGTGAATAAATTAAAAACAGGTATTTTAATAGTGAATACGGCCATGGTTTCAGTGGCCACTGCTTTTGTAGGCGTGATTGCATTTATGGGATTAATTGTACCGCATGTATTAAGATTACTTATTGGAAGCGATAATCGAAAATTAATTCCAGCTTCCATTATAATGGGTGCTTTATTATTAACCCTGGCCGATATGGGGGCTCGACTTTTATTAGCCCCTGCTGAAATACCAATTGGCATTATCACTTCTATTATAGGCGCACCCTTGTATATTTTTCTGTTAAAGAAATATCACTTTAATCAAAACGATTTGTAATGATGATAAAAGCAGAACAAATAAAATATAGTATTGGTCAAAAAAATATTCTAAAAAATATTTCTATTCAATTTTTACCAGGTACTTGTAATTTAATCATTGGTCCCAATGGATCAGGCAAATCAACCCTCATTAAATTATTAAGCGGAGAACTAGAAAACTATGAAGGTCGTGTCATGTATTATGATACCGATATCAAAACCTATACAAAACAAGGGCTAGCGGCTACTAGAGCAGTATTGAGTCAACAAACAGAATTGAGTTTTCCTATGACGGTGGAAGAAGTAGTTATGCTGGGAAGAAACCCACATTTTGAATTTAATCCTACTAGAAAAGATACCGATAAAGTGCAAGAGGTTATCGCCTTATTAGATTTAACTAGTTTTATTCATAGAAATTATCAAACCCTAAGTGGGGGAGAAAAACAACGCGTACATTATGCTAGGGTATTGGCTCAAATTTGGGATCAACCTAAAGGGGAGCACCGTTATTTATTTTTAGATGAGCCCTTGAATAACTTAGATCTATATTATCAGCAGTCGTTTTTATCTATAGCAATTTCATTATTGAATGAGACTACTACCTTAATTGGTGTAGTACATGATATTAATATTGCCATGCGTTATGCAGACGAACTTTTCTTTTTAAAGGAGGGCGAATTAATTAAAAATGGCGCCCCAGAAAAAATCGTGGACGCCATTTTAATAAAAGAAGTATTTAATGTAGATACGCAAATTATTACGCATCCATCATCTCCCAAGCCAATTGTTATATTTTAGGCAAGCTATATTCGTTATGATAAGCTTTTGTAAAATATTGTTTATTAATTGCATCATCTGTAAATAAGTTCTTAGTTGCATCCCAATTTACTTTTTTACCAGAACGATAAGCAATATTACCCATCTGTGCAATGGTTGCGATATGTGCTCCTTCTTCAATAGGGCAATGTAAGCTGCCTGGTGTATTGTTGCGAATAGCGTTAGTGAAATTTAACCAATGCAAATTAACTCCATTGTCCTCACTCTTATGAAGTGGGATGGCTACTTTATTTTTTGATTGTCTTTCTTCAATCACTTCCCAACCACCTCTATCTAAAACAAGTGTTCCGTTATTGCCAATAAAAGCAATACCATGATCACGACCATAAGAACCATTGTCAATACCCATAGCAGAATCCCATACTAAATTAAATTTATCAAATTCATATAGGGTAGTTAATGTATCAGGTGTTTCTTCGGCCAATTCTGGGTAAGCAAATTTTCCACCTAAAGCACTTACACTTTTTGGATTACCTGCTTTCATTCCTTGAATAGCATAATCCAATAAATGTACGCCCCAATCTGTCATCAATCCACCTGCATAATCCCAAAACCATCTAAAATGAAAATGGAATCGACTTGCATTAAATTCGCGTAATGGAGCAGGGCCTAACCAAGTTTTGTAATCAACACCTGCTGGTGGTGCGCTGTTAGGCACCACTGGTTGAGGACGCATCCAACCTTGATAACACCAAACTTTTGTAGTACGTATATTTCCTAATTGTCCAGAATGCACCATATCTAATGCATCTTTAAAATGTTTTTGACTTCTTTGCCATTGCCCTACTTGTACAATACGGTTGTATCTATTTTTAGCAGCAATCATCGTGTTACACTCTCCAATAGAATTTCCTGCTGGCTTTTCTACATAAACATGTTTACCTGCTGCGCAAGCATGTATCATTTGTAAAGCGTGCCAATGATCCGGTGTACCTACAATGACAATATCAATATCTTTTCTTTCCAACATTTTTCTATAGTCACTATAGGTATCTATTTTAGTAACGCCAGGTTGTTTGATAAGTAATTCGGCTTTTCTTTTATTTAGCACATTCTCGTCAATATCGCATAAAGCAACTACTTCTACATTTTTTACAGATAGGGCACCTAAGGTATTGGCCCAGCCCATTCCATTTACCCCAATGGTGCCTACTCTTAATGTATCGGTGTTAAAAATTTTACTACTTGCAAATAAATTCGAAGTGATAAGCGCTCCAGATGTTAATGCAGTATTTTTTAAAAAAAGACGTCTGCTGTTCATAGGTAAATCGTTTAAGGTTTTAAAAATAAGGCCTATTAAATATAATAATTTTTTTCTACCCTTATATTTAAAATCCATTATTTTCTATCCTCAAACGGACCCACTACAGCACTACCATTTAAGGTGCATTGATAAGTTAATCACCCTGCCATCTAAAGGTGCCCATATTTCAGGGAAGCTAGGGTTGGTTAGTGGCGGAATAACTAGTGAGCCATTTTTGTTTTGGCGTTTATCAAACAAGTTCTCGCAATTCAATACAAATATGGCCTTGCCCACTGAATATTTAAGCATCACTGCCATAAATAAATAAGAGTCGGTGCTGGTTCCGTTGTCTAAATATTGTTTTCCTGTATAAGAGGATTCTACACCCACCTTAAAGTCTTCATTCAACTCGTAGGCAAAAACGGTAGCCATTTTATGTTTTGCAATTAAAGGTAAATGAGGGTTAGTGGCATTGTAATTTCTTTTCGCATCTGTATATACATAGCCAATATAAATTTCATAGGGCGCCTTTATAGCTTGTATGTAACTCTCTGTTCCTTTAGAGCTTAGTGAACTAGTTTCATTGGTATACTGGTAAATATTGGTAGTAGGAATATAGCCAGGATACAATGGATCAAAATATTTAACTGGGCTATATACAATCGGATGATTCACCTCGTTATAAAAAACAGTTTGGTTTAAAGTAAGCTCCCAATGATTCACTCTTGTTTTATAATTGATATCATAATTAAAGCCTAGCGATTTTTCAGATTGAATGCCTGGTAAGAAGCCTTTTAAATAATGATAATCTCTTTCGTCCATTTCCGAGTTAAATAAACTAGGTGTTTTATATCCAGCTCCTCCGCCCATACGCATAGTTACCTTGCTATTTACTTTATACATTAAAGACATTCTGGGCAATAAAAAATTGCCATAGGTATTATTATGGTCTAGCCTAAGGCCCGACTGCAAAGTCAATACATCACTCATTCTCCAATCGTCTTGAATAAAGCCACCAAGGGTGGTAAAGGCGTCATTAGGAAGTAAACTACTATCGGGTAATTGTTTCGTAAAGTTTTCTCCATTAAAATTAATACCCATTACTAAATTATGTACCGTATATTTTTTGGTATAGGCCAATTCAGAATACCAGCTACCTTGTTTCCCCTTCATGCCAAATACATTGGTAATAATATCTCTATTCATCCTACTATAATTGGCCTTGGCTGTAAGCATACCACCATCACTGTATTTCTTTTCCCAAACACCATCTACTGTATTTCTTAATGTTTTATTCTGATTAAAGAATTGATGTGTAGATGAAGTGCTTCCATTTAAAACATTCATATCACCCCCATTTCTATCTTCATAATTTATAGTATAGCCTAAGGTAATAGTAGAATTATCTTTTCCATAAATAAAAAATCGAGGATGTACAAAAACACTTTTTACTGCTGGCACATCAGAAAAACCGTCTTTATCTACATCTACTTCTTTTTGTTGAGTAGTACCTGCATATAAGGAGTACCCTGTATTTTTATTTCTACCAGAGAAAAATGTATTGAAATTCGTTTCTTTTAAACTTGAGTAATTTAAGGTTAAACTTTTTTCAGGTTTGCCCAGTTTGGGTTTTTTAGAAATTAAATTTAACATACCTGCAATAGCCCCTCCTCCGTATAAAGTAGAGCTAGCCCCTTTGACCAATTCTATTTGTTGTAGGTCTAATGGGGGTATTTGTAAAATACTAAAGCTGCCTGCATAACCTCCAAAAAGGGGCATCCCATCTCTTAGTATTTGGGTATATTTTCCTTGTAGTCCTTGAATACGCATATCGGCATTTCCAGTGGCAGCGCTGGTTTGCTGTATTTGAATGCCAGCAATATCACCTAGCAAACTAGCTATATTGCCCGGCTTAATTCCATTTTCTTCTTTCACTTCTTCTGAACCCAATACTTCTACCTTGGTGGGAAGGTCCTCAATTCTCGAATTGGTTCTTGAAGAAGAAACAATAATCACTTCTTCTAATTCTTCTTTTGCTGCAATTAAACCTATGATTAAGGGACTATTATTTTTCCCTGTAAATTGAAAACTAGTATCTAGTATTTCAAAACCTGTATGACTTATAATAATATGAATAGAACCTGCTGCGATATTAGTAATGATAAATTCACCTTTCTCATTACTAATGCCCCCTTTATTAATGCCCGCAACTTTAATAGAAACACCTGTTAGAGGAGTTCCTTCTGCTTTATCTATAATTATTCCATGTAGGTCTTGCGCAGTAGCTATTTGCACAAATAAAATACTTATGAAAAAAAATAGGGTATATATTTTTTTAAACATCAATAATTTTTTCTACTATTATTTATTAGCTACTAAAATTTTAAAAGTACCTGGAATCATTTTTGGTCTTGTATTAGGTTTGGCATCTGCAGGAAGTGGTTCAAAATTAGCAGTAGGTAAATATATTTTATGGGTAGTTTCATCAATGGCAATGGTTCTTGCCCCTTTTGCTGTAGGAATATTTTCTACTAAACTAAAATGATTCGCATCAGCTTCTTTAATAATACTCATCGTGCCTTCTCCGTTAGAAGTAAATATTAACTTAGTGGTGTTGTCAAAGGCAACACCATCGCAGCCATCACCAATACCAATGGTAGTAAGCATTTTACCTGTTTCTGCATTAATCACACCTAATAATTTTTCACCCCCTGCAAATAATCTTTTGGTGGCTATATCCATAGCAAGTCCGGTAGGTGATTCAATAGGAGCAATACTCCAATGCGCTTCTACTAAATGCGTAATGGCATTTATTACTACAATTTCATTTTTGTCTTCTACGTTTACAAATATTTTTCCTGCCTCATTAGACACAGCAGTTTCTGGTTTACCCCCAACGGCCACGGTAGCAATTACCTGTAAAGTATTGGCATCTATAAAACTTAGGTCCTTGCTTCTTCCATTGCAAGTAATAATAGTTTTGGAAAAAGGATCATACATGATCGCATCGGGATTTTCACCAGTGGCAATAGTGGCTTTTATTTCATTATTACTTACATTAAATACATACACATTATTTAATCTCCCATTACTTGTAAATCCTAATTGATGAATTGGGTCAAAAGCAATACCATGCACCCCAGTCGTATTGGGAATAAAACCAATGGAGTCTCCTGTTTTTTTATCAAGAATATTCACTTGAGTCCCATGAGAAACATATAATTTATTTCCGTAGACCGTTAAATAATCCCAACCCCCAGCACTTTTTATAGAAAATTCTTGTTGTACAGCATACTTAGAGGGCTGCGCTATTAACTGAAATGTACATAAAACAAATGCAAAAAATAAATTGGTTTTCATAGGTATTATTTTAAGGAGTAAAAATAGGTAGAAAAACTAAGTCAAAGGCCAGTATGGTCAACAGAAAAGATTAAGCTTATAATAAGTTTAAGTCAAATACAATAATCCCCAAAGTCCAATGCCGTATACAATGACCACAATAAACGAATCGATACCCATTCTAAATATTTGTTTTTTGGAATGAATCACCATTCCAGCCATATAAATACCAGTTAATATAATACCCAATACCGTTAAATAAATATCAGATGGTTTAAGATTGGGTAAAATGGCATCACCACCAATTACGGAAGCCATTAAGAATAAAACAGGTAAAAAGGCATTACCGCCAAAGATATCACTCACCGCCATATTGTAATCACGAATTTTTGCAGATGCAATGCCAGTTGATATTTCTGGGAGGGCAGTACACAATGCTAGTATGGTTCCTCCAAATAATACACCGCTCATTCCCCAGCGGTTGGCTAAGGTTTCTCCAGTAATTTCTAATGCCCAACCTGCAATTAAAGTAATAATAGCACCTATCAAAAGTACTAGTAATGCGCTTTTAGTACTGCCTTTAAAGGTTGATTTTGGAAATTTCATTTGATGAATTGAAGTCGCTGGACTTACCTTTTTCTTAGGATCTACCATTTTAGAAATTAAAAAAATAGTGCCCAACCAAATAATCAATATCAACCATTCAAAGGGGGTGGTTCTATAATAGATCAATGAACTCGGAAACTGCTTAGCTATAATTACAACAGATAGTATAAAAATTAAAGCGACTCCTTCTAAGATTAAAATTTTAGAATGTCCTTTTTGTGTAAGGGGGGCGGACCTGCCCACTCCAAAAACATCTATTAGGGACAAGACCACCGTTTGTATGGCAATTCCGCCTAAAATATTACTAATGGCAATATCATAATTTCTATGATAAGCCGCTACTGCTGTAATAGCCATTTCGGGGAGGTTGGTAACAATTGCCAGAAAAACCATACCTCCAAAAGCTTCTCCTAACCCATAATGGGTGGTAATGGCATCAATGGCCTTGGTTAGTTTAATGCCACTTACCCAAATAGCAACGGTAGCAACTAAAAAAATGATAATAAGAAGTGAACTTGATAATATGGTAAAATCCATGTTACGTCTTTTTTAGACTTGTATAAAGTTACCAATTAAAACGAGCACTTTAAAAACTATAAGATAGTGTTTGGTAATAATTGTAATGAAAATGATCTATCGGCACAATGGGTGCAGTATCATACAAAAAGTCAATATTAAAAGAAGTACTTAACTTTTTACTTATTGGCAATTGAATTTGATTAAATACAGAAGTCCTATTGCTAAAACTATTTTGATAGGATCCTGATTGATTAAATACTCTTATGATAAATTCAAAATTATTTACAGGATTAATTACAGAATACTTTGCAGTTAAATTTAATTTTGGATGTGTAACAATAATTGGTGTTGTATTTGTTAGTGTTGGATCATTTACTGCAGACCAATTCCATCTTTCATTTTCTAGAAAAATTCCGCCGCCCCAAAAGAAATCTTCTGTTTGTGTGTTTTTAAAATAATGGATCAAATTCAATCCGGCTAAGTTTCTGTATTCCATTCCAAGTGCGCCATCCCATTGGTATTGAATAAAAGTTTCAAGATGTAATTTGTTATTTAGAATTCTATTATTTTTTAATTGAAAGGTACCTACATCTTGAATGGACTGACCGCCATTGGTTACTTTATCTATTTTAGAATAAAAAGTGGTAGCATTATTTTTTTTAATAAAAGTAAAGTCACCAGTATAAAATATATCTACCAAACTCTTTTTTTGTTGATCTGTTGCAATGGATACTGAAATTAAGCTTTGAATTTTTTTACTTGAATCCATTGCTACTGTTTTATCAGTATTTAAAATTTGAGCAATTGAAAACTTACTAATTAAGACTAAAATAAAAACTGAAATTATTTTTTTGAAATGGATAAGGTTGGGCATAAAGCATCATTTACTCAATGAAACTACATGATTTTTTACAATCACTTATAAATTAGGTGGTAGATGGATTAAATTCATATCCTATTTAAAATTGGATAAACAATTGATTTATAATGTTTTATTATCATTTTATACTCAAGTATAACAAAAGTCTATAAAAATAGTAGACTTTAAATTTATTATCCTATCTTTGTACTGTCATCGAGATTCCTTTAATGAATAATAAAATGTTTTAAAAATAATGTCATGTGGCCGAGTGGCGAGGCAAGGGTCAGCAAAACCCTTAACGATGGTTCAAATCCATCTATGACAGCTCACAAGCAGGCAATCGTTAAGCGGGGCGGTGTTTCTACACTGCCCCTTATTTTACTTATTTTTTTTGTTGAATTGAAATCTATAGTAAAATGCGATCATTAACACTATGGCGCAAAACTCAACTAATAATTTTTCTGGATCTATAAAATCAATTGGCCTATCTTTTAAAAGTGGATCCATCACCAATCCATGCACAATAAATAAAAGGGCAGTCCCATAGGATATGACATGAATATTTTTCCAAGTTTGTGCACCCATTTTCTTTTTGATTATTTTTTGTGTTGTTACAATCACCACTAACAATGCTACAAAAGAGATAGATCCAAGTGATACAAATAGAGCTTGATGTGGTGCACTCCAGGGTTGAATTAAATGAACATAAGTAAATTTAGAATTGGGATCTAATGGGATAATTAGAAAATGAACCATTACAAGTACCAATGCGATGTAGGCTGTATAATTATGAACATCTATTAATTTTATGGCTTTAATTTTAGTAGGTAATTTTTGCCACAAAACTGTTTTTTTATAAAAAGTACTAATCAAAATTCCCAAAAGGATATTTACAGTTAAAAGTATCAGTGCTATTAAACCAATGGTACCTGCTATATCTATTGTATCCATAAATCAATTTTAGATTTTAAACTAAAGTCAAAGGTACTAAAGTCAAATTTGAAATTTTTTACATCTCATGGCATCTTTTATATTTAAATAAATTTATATATGATTTACGAAACTTAAAAATTGCTTAATTTATAGATATAAATAAGTAAAATATTAGGGCTATTGATGTTTTAACATCTAACTTAAGGGATATTTGCAAGGATCATCATTTTAACTGCATTCAATGAAATATATACTAGTTGCCTTTTTATCAATGTGTTTGACTTTTTCTTCTTTAGCTCAGGATTGGAGTCATAATTATTTGCAAGCAAAAGAGGCCGCTACAAAAGAGCATAAATTTATTTTAGTAAACTTTTCAGGATCAGATTGGTGTGGACCCTGTATTAGATTGCATAAAGAAGTTTTTACAACGGATGCTTTTATAAAAGTGGCCAATGAAAAATTGATATTAGTGAATGCCGATTTTCCAAGGTATAAAAAAAATCAATTACCAGCAGCGCAACAAAAAATAAATGAATCATTAGCAGATCAATTTAATACTAAAGGAATTTTTCCTTTAACGGTGTTGGTTGCTGCCGATGGTAAGATTATTAAAAGTTGGGACGGTTTTCCTTCCTCCATTGAATCATTCAATGAAGATTTACAACAAACCATTCAAGACAATCAATAGCTATGACTACATTGGCCATGTATAAAAAAGCAATGAAGTTGATGGGTAATCACTTTGAAATAACGGTTGTGGCTGAGGACGAAGCATGGGCTTATGATCAAATAGATAAGGGGGTACAAGAAATCCAAAGAATAGAAAAATTATTGACTACTTTTTCCGAAGACAGTGAAACAAATTTAATCAATTCAAATGCAGGCATTGCGGCAGTTAAAGTAAGTACTGAAATAATTGAATTGATCCAAAGAGCGTTAAAAATTTCATCCGTTACCCAAGGTGCTTTTGATTTAAGTTATGGGTCTGTTGATAAAAGTCTTTGGAATTTTGATACCACGATGACTGAATTGCCTAGTAAAGAACTTGCCAAAAAAAGTGTACGCTTAATTAATTACAAGCATATCATTATTGATACCGAAAACTCAACTGTATTTTTAAAAGAAAAAGGAATGCGCATTGGCTTTGGAGGCATTGGAAAAGGGTATGCAGCGGAATGTGCTAAAAAAGTAATGCAACAGGCAGGTGTCACTAGCGGGGTAGTCAATGCATCGGGGGATTTAACTACCTGGGGTACTCAAGTATCTGGGGAGAAGTGGACAGTAGGTATCGTTCATCCCGAATTAGCTTCCTCGATATTTTCATACATGAATATTAGTGGGCTATCAGTTGCCACTTCTGGTAATTATGAAAAATTTATTATGATTGATGGTGAAAAATATTCCCACACAATCAATCCAAGAACAGGACTCCCAGTTAAAGGCATTAAAAGTGTTACCATCGTTTCCACCAATGCAGAAATTGCTGATGCCATGGCCACACCCGTAATGATCATGGGTATTAATGCTGGCTTAGACATGATTAATCAAATTAAAGATATAGAAGCGATTGTAATAGATGATGACAATAGATTGTATACCTCTCATAATATCAAATTGACGAAATAAAAACTAAATCATTAAAAAATAATATGAAAAACACAAAATTATTTATTTCAGTTGTATTGCTTTTATTTGTTTTCACTTCTTGTGAAACAGTAAAAGAGTATCAGAAAAACAGATTGAACGATGCAGAAATGGTATTGAATTCAAGAAGAGTTGAAAAAAATGAACTTAATTTTCAATCTTACAAAGAAGGTGCCTCAGGTGCGAATGGCGGAAAAACAGGGGGAGGTTGCGGTTGTAATTAATTTTAATTCACCTTATTTAATTTTTAATGAAAAAAATATCTCTAACGCTGATTGGCCTTTATTTGTTATTTCTACATGGGTTTTCTCAAGTCACTGAACATTATACTTCTATATTTCAAGCAAAGCCTTTAAAGCTAGAAGAAATAAATTTAGTGACTAGTTACTATTCCCAAACAGGATCTCATTCGGCGGTAACAGGAGGGGGAGATTTAAAATTAAACGGCATCGTTATTAAAAAAGGTTCGGGCTCTGAGCAATTAACCGACTTTGCCAATATGTTGGAATTGAAATTAGTTGGTTATAGTGAAACAGGTATAAAACATACTATCCTGGCTGGTTTGGGAGTGGATCATCACACAGCTGCTTCCCAAAAATGGATTTCAAGTACGGGCGCTTCTTCACCTGAAGGTAATAGAGTGTATCCCTCTTTAAATTGGACTGCCGAAAATGAAAACAAAGGAACTGAATTTGGTTTAGGTACTTACTATTCCCACGAATACAATTATACTTCCTTTGCATTAGACGGACATTATGGATTTAAAAATAAAACAGGCGGAGAATTTAGTGGTAAGGTTTCGGCTTATTTTGATCAAGTCAAATTAATTTATCCATCAGAATTAATTCCTGCAACTGCTACAACATCTATTAATCCTTATGATATAAATGTAATTACAACTAATGCAAGCACAGGAAGTGGAAGTAGTGGCGGTAGTGTTAATCCAACAACAGGACAAGTTGAATATTCAGCACCAAGTATACCTTCTTCACCTAGACATACTTATACTGGTTCTTTAACTTACTCGCAAGTGATTAATAAAAGTGCACAGTTTTCTTTGCTACTTGATATCGTGAAACAAGATGGTTGGTTGGGATTGCCTTTTCATAGAGTGTTTTTTACCAATGGAACGGAGGCGATAGAAAATTTACCCCATTCAAGATTAAAAATTCCAGTGGGTGCACGCTTTAATTATTTTATTGGGGATGATATTATTGTAAGAACCTACTACCGCTTTTATACAGATGATTGGGGGTTGGTTTCACATACAGC
This sequence comes from uncultured Bacteroidota bacterium, assembly GCA_903848125.1. Classification (GTDB taxonomy): domain Bacteria; phylum Bacteroidota; class Bacteroidia; order Chitinophagales; family Chitinophagaceae; genus Sediminibacterium. The sequence continues at coordinate 9,788 of CAINFN010000013.1, read as the reverse complement.
TAGTGTAGAAATACCTTATAAGATCACTCCATTTTTCTCTATTTCGCCTTTCTATAGATTCTATACCCAAACAGCTACCAAGTATTTTGCACCTATGGGGATGCACTCAGCTAGTGAAACATTTTTTACTAGTAACTACTCTTCTGCAGCTTTCAACAGTAATTATTTTGGCTTAGGTTTAAGAACGGCTCCTCCTGGTGGAATCAATCAAACCTATGTATCTGCATTGGAGTTGAGGTATGGTCATTATGCGCAAAGTACCGACCTAAATTCGAACGTTATTTCCTTACATTTTACATTTAAGTAATAGAAATTTAACCATTTGTAATTTTTTAATTGAATAGGCGAGCTTGTCTTTGACAAGCTCGCCTATTTGTATTAAATTAGACCCTTACAAACATAAAAATCAATTTAAAATTCATATCATGAAACAGCTTCTTTTTCGCAGTTTATTTTTTCTTTTATTGCCTATGGTCGTTTTTGGACAAAAGAAAAATGAATCACCAAAATCGGTTACTCCTGTTAATGAAACAGAATATTACAAACCTCTATTATGGAGAAATGTTGGGCCTATGAGAGGTGGTCGCTCTGTCACATCCATTGGCGTTGCAGGCAATATATATACTTATTATATGGGTACTACGGGTGGTGGTGTTTGGAAAACGGAAGATGCTGGGCAAACATGGAACAATATATCTGATGGTTTTTTTAAAACAGGATCAGTGGGTGCTGTTGCTGTTTCTATTTCAGATCCTAATGTGGTTTATGTTGGAATGGGGGAGCATCCTCCAAGAGGCGTTACATCAAGTTATGGCGATGGTGTGTATAAAAGTACTGATGCAGGAAAAACTTGGATTCATTTAGGACTAGATTTAACAAGACAAATTGCAAATATTCGTATCCATCCTACCAATCCAGATATTGTGTATGTGGCAGCGCAGGGTGCGATACATGGAGCTAGTGCAGAAAGAGGCGTATACAAATCGGTAGATGGTGGAAAAACTTGGACAAAAACTTTATATGTAGATGACAATTCAGGTTGTGTGGATTTAAGTATGGATATGAATAATCCTAGAATTTTATATGCAGCAATGTGGGATTATCGACGCCTACCTTGGGAAGTAAGAAGTGGAGGTAAAGGAAGTGGTTTATATAAAAGTACAGATGGTGGAGATACTTGGGAAAAAATTGAAACTGGATTACCTAAAGAGCTAGGTAAAATGAGTGTAGCTGTATCACAAGCCAATTCAAATAAAATTTATTTAGTGGTAGAGAGCGATTCCGAAAAAGAGCAAGGTGGATTGTTTGTTTCTGAAAATGCAGGAAAATCATGGAATAGAATTAGTAAGGATCATAGATTGGTTCAACGCGCTTGGTATTATATAGAAGCCACTGCTGATCCAGTGGATGAAAATACTGTATATGTTTTAAGCTCCCCTGCGGTAAAAAGTACGGATGGTGGAAAAACTTGGCAAAGCTTTAGGGCACCACATGGCGACTATCATCAATTATGGATCAATCCTACTAATAATAAAAATATGATTGTTTCTAATGATGGGGGTGCTGCCATTTCATTTAATGGTGGAAAAACTTGGAGTACTCAAAACAATCAACCCACTGCTCAATTTTACAGAGTTAATGCGGATAATTTATTTCCATTTAATTTATATGGAGGTCAGCAAGACAATACAAGTGTAAAAATTGCAAGTCAAGTAAGTCCTTCATGGGGTGGGATTACAGAGCGTGATTGGAGTTATAGTGCTGGAGGTGAATCTGCTTTTTTAGCATTTGATCCAAACAATCCTAGATATGTTTTAGGTGGCTCTTATCAAGGTACCATTAGCGTTTTAGATACAAAAATAAATGAGCAAGTAAGTGTAATGGTTGCTCCAGTACAGTACCAATCTTTGCAACCAAAAGATATGAAATATCGTTTCAATTGGAACGCACCCATTGTAAGATCAATGCATGAAGAGGCGTATTATCATGCTGGAAATATTTTATTTAAAACAACCGACTTAGGAAAAACTTGGAGGGCCATCTCTCCAGATTTAACTACGCATGATACTTCTAAGATGGGGATGAGCGGAACGCCTTATACCAATGAAGGTGCGGGGGGAGAAAATTATTGTACGATAGCTTATGTGATAGAGTCACCACATGAGAAAGGGGTTATCTACACAGGAAGTGATGATGGATTAGTACATCTTACTAAAGATGGTGGTGCTACTTGGACCAATATTACACCTGATGGAGTAAAAGGGGCATTGGTTAATTCAATAGAAGTATCTCCTTTTGATAAAGGGACTGCTTATATAGCAGTAACAAAATATAAGTTTAATGATTTTACTCCTTTCATATATAAGACAACAGATTATGGAAAATCTTGGACTAAATTGGTCGCCGGTATTCCCTATGGTGCTTTTGTAAGAGTAGTGAGAGAAGATAATGTGGTAAAGAATTTGCTCTATGCTGGTACTGAAACTGGTTTTTATATCTCCTACAATGGTGGTTTAAACTGGAAGCAGTTGCAATTAAACTTGCCTATAGTTGCTATTACTGATTTAAAATTACATCAAGATAAATTATTGGCTTCAACACAAGGCCGTGCATTTTGGATTTTAGATGATCTAGTTGCTTTAAGAAAATCCGCTTCAAGTTTAAATAATGCATTTAGTTTATTACCAGTTTCTAATGTATATAGATTAAGTGCATCAAGCTCATTGGATAGGCAATTTAGTGATGATGAGGATCCTATTAAAATTAATACCACCATGGTCAATCCAGCAAGCGGTGCTGTCATCTATTATCATATTCAAAATAAAGATTCAGTTAAAAAATTAACCATTGAAGTTTTAGATGCAGCTAATAACATTGTAAGATCCTATTCAAATGAAAAAGCCGCCAAAGCTACAAGTAACAATAGCAAAGACGGAGATCCAAAAGTGGAAGTAAGAGCTGGGTTAAACAGATTTGTATGGGATTTGTGTTATGCTGATTTACCATCGATTGAAAATGTATTGATTGAAGGAAGTAATTCGGGACGTAAAGTGGCTCCAGGAGAATTTACCATTCGTTTAAAAATAAATGAGCAAGCGCAAACAACTAAATTTAAAGTGTTGGCCGACCCACGTATTAAAGCTTCTGAAGCAGACTATCAATTACAAGACAGCATGTTAAAATTAACTTCTAACGATGTAGAAGCGATTCATGTATCTGTAGTTCAAATGCGAAAAGTACAAGAACAATTGAATCAATTTGTAAAAAGAGCTGAGGATAATAAATCATTAGAAGCATTGGCTAAAACTGCGAAAGAATTATCAAAAACTATAAAAGATTGGGAAGAAGTATTGATACAACCCAAATCACAAAGCAATGACGATGTGATTAATTTTGTAAATAAATTAAGTGCAAATTTGATTTTCTTAAAAGGAGAAATGGACAGTAATATACCCTATATTACAGAAGGGCAATTAAAACGTTATCAAGAACTTCATGGTGAGTGGAAAATACTAGAAAAACAAAAACAAGATTTATTAGCTAACGAAATAAAAAATTTCAATGAAGCTTGTAGAAAAGCGAATTGGGATTTTGTAGGCTTTGAAAATTAAAGTCATTATTGAATGAATACAATTAGATGGGGAATGATTGGCTGTGGTAGTGTCACTGAACAAAAAAGTGGTCCTGCTTTTAGTAAGGTTCAAGGATCTAAGCTAGTGGCTGTCATGCGAAGAGATGCGCAGAAGGTAAAGGATTATGCTTCTAGACACAACATACCTTATTATTTTACAGATGCCAATGATCTAATTCAACACCCAGAGGTAGATGCAATATACATAGCTACCCCACCCAAGTATCATGAGGACTATGCTATAGCTGCAATGAAATTAGGGAAGCCAGTGTATGTAGAAAAGCCAATGGCATTAGATGTAGCTGCTTGTATGCGTATGGATGAGTATTCAAAAAAAACAGGTGTGAAAATGGTGATTGCGCATTATCGTCGTGCGCTGCCTTTGTTTTTAGAAGTTAAAAGATTGGTTGAATCTAATGCGATAGGCAAAATAAAATCGGTACATATTGAAATGCTTAAACCAGCTAGCGGTAATTTTAATCCAAGTGAAAACTGGCGATTGGATCCAAGTATGGCTGGCGGAGGCTATTTTTATGATTTAGCGCCACATCAATTGGACTTGGTTTTTTATTTTTTTGGTAACGCTATTTCTTATGAAGGAAAAGCAAGCAATCAAGCTGGGTTATATCAAGCCGAGGATACTGTTTCGGGCACCATACAGTTAGAAAATGAAATTACTTTTAAAGGTGATTGGTGTTTTTGTGCACCCAATGGAGTAGATAAAGATGTATTTGAAATAATAGGAACAGAAGGAAAAATTTCATTCCCTGTATTTGGCCATGCTATTACCTTAGTGCAAAATGGAGTAGAAAATATAATCCACTTTGACCCACCTATGCACAATCAACAAAATCTAATTGCACAAATTGTACCGTATTTTTTAGGAGCAGAAAAAAATCCATGTTCTGCTGAGGATACATTACAATCAATGCGTGTCATGGAAAGTTTTGTTTATGGAAATAAAAAATAAATTTATAAAGTATGACTAGATATTGTTTTGCCTTGGATTTAAAAGATGATCCAAAATTAATTGCTGCTTATGAGCAATACCACGAATCAGTATGGCCAGAAATTATTGCTTCCATTAAAGAAGCTGATATAAAATCTTTAGATATCTATAGAGTAGCCAATCGTATGTTTATGATTATGGAAGTAGGCCCAGATTTTAGTTTCGAGAAAAAAGCGGCTATGGATGCAAAAAATGAAATAGTGGTACAGTGGGAGCAATTAATGTGGGATTACCAGCAAGCTTTACCAACTGCGAAACCAGGAGAGAAATGGATGTTGATGCAAAAAATATTTACTTTATCAAATTAGAAAAGAAGAACTGTTCAATGAGTATGAATAAAGACATGCCCAATACAAAAAGTCCAAATCCCTTTTTTAGTTTAGCACCATCCATCTTTTTATTTAAATAATTTCCGGTAATAATACCTAGTGTGGCTAGAATTATTATTTTATATAAAAAAGTCCAATCAACATGGGTATGAAATAGGTCACCAGTAAAGCCAACTAAAGATTTAATACTAATTATCACTAAGGAAGACGCAATCGCTTTTTTCATTGGAAGCTTTGCTAAAATAACTAAAGCGGGTATAATTAAAAAACCACCACCCGCTCCAACAATACCCGTTAACAATCCTTCACCTAAACCTACTAGCATTAATGTTATTCCATAGATGGGTAACACCCCTTCTATCTCTTTTTTATTTTTTTCCAAAATCATGGATAGTGCAGAAACCATCATCAATGCTGCAAAAAACAACATAATAAAGTTGCTTTTGGTGAGCACTACACTCTTACTTAGCTGCATGGCTGCTGGTATAGAAGGCAGTATAAATTTTCTTGATAAAAACACGCCTAAAATAGAAGGCAATCCAAAAACCAATAATGTTTTAAAATCAACCAATTTCTGTTTCAAACGAGAAATGACGCCAGCAATACTACTAAGACCCACCACACAAAGTGAATAAGTGGTCGCCAGCAAAGGTTCTACTTGAAATAAATAAACCAACACGGGTACAGTTAAGATTGACCCTCCACTCCCAATGAGTCCCAGGGAAATGCCAATTAGAATTGAAGCTAAATAACCAAGAAGGTGCATTTTTATTAATTTTTTTCAAAACTCTAAAAAGAGTGTTACAATTTAGGTACTAATTGTCACTTAAAGGCTTTTTATTTGGGGTCGACATGGAATATTTTTTTATTAAAAGTGATTTTTGTCACGGTATTAGCTAATTTTATAGAGCAACTTTGAGAATTAATAGAGAATTATGAAAGTAGAACAAATTTACACTGGATGTTTGGCTCAGGGGGCCTATTATATTATGAGTGAAGGCGAAGTAGCTATCATTGATCCACTTAGAGAAGTTCAATCTTATATCAATAAAGCCGAATTGGATAAAGCCAAAATAAAATATGTTTTAGAAACTCATTTTCATGCCGATTTTGTTTCAGGTCATATTGATTTGGCCAAAAAAACGGGAGCTAAAATTATATATGGTCCTAATGCTGCACCCAATTTTGAATTTTATTCTGCTAAAGATGGAGAGGAAATTAAATTAGGGAAGGTTACTATAAAAGTATTGCATACACCTGGTCATACCATGGAAAGCACTTGCTATTTATTGATAGACGAACAAGGTAAACAAGTAGCCTTATTTAGTGGGGACACCTTATTTATTGGCGATGTGGGTCGTCCTGATTTAGCACAAAAAGTATCAGCGGAACTTACTCAAGATATTTTAGCTGGATATTTATTCGATTCATTGCGAAATAAAATCATGCCTTTATCAGATGACATTATTATTTATCCAGCACATGGAGCGGGCAGTGCTTGTGGTAAAAAAATGAGTACCGAAACACAGGATACCTTAGGGCATCAAAAACAAACCAATTATGCATTGGATCTTAACTTAAGTAAGTCGGAATTCATTGCTGCCGTATTAGATGGGCTGGTAGCGCCTCCTGGCTATTTCCCATTAAATGTGATGATGAATATTCAAGGGTATGAAAGCATTGATGAAGTGTTGGAAAGGGGTCAGCATGCATTAAGTGCTGCTGCATTTGAAGTGGCAGCCAATGAAACCGGCGCTTTAATTTTAGATACACGTGATGCACAAACTTTTACCAAAGGATTTATTCCTAATTCAATCAATATTGGTATTGACGGTAGTTTTGCCCCTTGGGTAGGCGCGATGATTCCAGATATTAAACAGAAAATTTTATTGGTAGCAGAACTAGGAAGAGAAGCTGAGATTATTACAAGGCTGGCTCGCGTAGGCTATGATTATACCATTGGTTATTTAGATGGTGGATTTGAAGCTTGGGCAAATGCGGGGAAAGAAGTAGATTATATTACTTCCATTGATACAGCAGCCTTAGTCAATATTAAATCCACTGACCCTACTGTTAAAATTTTAGATGTCAGAAAAGCTTCTGAATATAAAAGTGAACATATAAAAAATGCACAAAATGCGCCATTAGATTTTATCAATGAAAGCATGGCTGCTATTGATAAAGAACAAACTTATTATGTTCATTGTGCAGGCGGTTATAGATCAATGATTTTCATTTCTATTTTAAAAGCGCGCGGTTTTAAAAACTTGATTGATATCAAAGGCGGATTTAAAGAAATAAAAGAGTCAAAGCAATTTAAGATTACTGATTATTCTATACCTACTTCTTTACTACTCTAAAACAACTATGAAATATTTTTTCTACCTCAGCTTACTTTTTTTATTGATCAGTTCATGTAGTACAAAAAATACTAATTCAGGAAAATGGGAAGTATATGGTGGCGGAAAAGAAAATAGAAGGTATTCGGATTTAACCGAAATAGATACTAATAATGTAATCCATTTAAACAAAGCTTGGGAATTTCATACGGGTGATACAGGACTGCATACCCAAATGCAATACAATGCTATTGTTGTAAATAATTTATTATACGCCGTTTCACCCACTTTAAAATTAATTGCATTAAATCCTGCAACCGGAAAACAAGATTGGATTTTTGATCCTTTTGATATCCATAATAATGATTACAAGGGGGCTGGTTATTTTTCAATGAATTTATGCAGGGGGGTAACTTATTATGCAGATGATCAATCAAAAAGATTGTTTTATGGAGTGGGGTCTAATTTATATTGTATTGATGCCAACACAGGCAAGCCTATGCTAGATTTTGGTAATGAGGGAAAAATAGATTTGCATCATGATTTGGGCAGAGAAGTGCAAGATTTATATTTAGCAATGACTAGCCCTGGAATTATTTATAAAGATTTAATCATTCTTAGTACAAGAGTAGATGAAAGTGCTGAAGCTGCTCCAGGTTATATTAGAGCATTTGATGTACATACTGGAAAATTAAGATGGATATTTCATACCATTCCACAACCTGGTGAAGTAGGCTATGAAACTTGGGAGGATAAAGAAGCCTGGAAACATATTGGAGGTGCCAATGCTTGGTCAGGGTTTAGTATGGATGAAGAAAAAGGAATTGTGTTTGCCCCTATTGGATCTGCTTCTTATGATTTTTATGGCGGCAAGCGATTAGGAGATAATTTATTTGCCAATAGTTTATTGGCATTAGATGCTGCAACAGGAAAAAGAATATGGCATTTTCAAACGGTACATCATGATGTTTGGGACAGAGATTTGCCTACCGCACCAGTTCTAGTAACTGTTACCAAAGACGGCAAGAAAGTTGAAGCTGTGGCACAACCTACTAAATCGGGTTTTATATTTTTATTAGACAGACTTACTGGCAAGCCAATTTATCCAGTGGAAGAAAGGCCTGTACCAAATGAATCAGAATTGATAGGAGAAAAATTATCACCTACCCAGCCTTGGCCAACTTTTTTTGAGCCCTTTGCTAGACAATCTTTAACTGAAAAAGATTTAAATCATTTTATTTCTGACAGTTCTTATGCTGATATTAAAGAAAGATTATCAAAAGTAAATTCTGGTTTTATATACAATCCAACTTCAAAAAAAGGAACAGTAATTTTTCCAGGATTTGATGGTGGTGCAGAGTGGGGTGGGCCTGCCTATGACCCTACTACTGGATTATTATACGTGAATGCTAATGAAATGCCATGGATATTGACCATGATTGAAAATAAAACAGAAGCGCCTAAAAAAGAAACTAATATAGCTGCTGGTAAGAGAATATACATGAACAATTGTGCTGCTTGTCATGGTTTGGAAAGAAAAGGTTCGGGAAACTATCCCACTTTAATTGGCGTAGAAAAAAAATATACAGAAAATAATTTTAGCGAACTGTTGGCAAGTGGAAGAAGAATGATGCCTTCTTTTAAGCGATTAAAAAAAGAAGAAGTGGTAGCACTTTCTACTTATGTACTTGATTTAAAACAAAAGCAACAAATCGCTTATGTACCGCCAACAAAAGTGGATGATCCTTATTGGAAAATGGCGTACACGTCAACAGGGTATAATAAATTTTTAACCAAAGAGGGCTATCCTGCAGTGACTCCACCATGGGGAACATTAAATGCCATTAATTTAAATACTGGAAAAATTGTTTGGAAAGACACCTTAGGGGATTATCCTGAAATGCTAGCAAAAGGAATTCATACAGGATCGGAGAATTATGGTGGTCCAGTTGTTACAGCGGGAGGTGTTTTATTTATTGCAGCTACCAAAGATGGAAAGTTTAGAGCTTTCAATAAATCTAATGGAAAATTATTATGGGAAACCGATTTACCGGCACCTGGATTTGCAACCCCTACTGTATATAGTTATAAGGGAAAGCAATATGTAGTGATAGCTTGTGGAGGTGGGAAATTAGGCACTAAGTCGGGCGATGCTTATGTAGCCTACGCTTTAAGTAATTAATAGCTTACAATAACTTGTAGAAAAGGAAAATTTATTTTAAATTATTGAAAAGGGAAAATTTTTTTACTTGGAAAGGCTTGTTATTGTGGAGTAATCATTTTTATGGAATAGCTGCAGGTTTGTTATGTATAGAAACGACACTGACACTTTTAAAAAAACCACCATCCTTATTTTTAATTGCTTTTATTTATTTAAGTACAGTAATTTATTATACTTATGCCTATTTAAATGAAAGTCAAGCTGGCATTTATAATGAAAGGTCACAATGGTATCTACAAAATAAAAAATATTTAAAAAT
>CAINFN010000012.1 GCA_903848125.1 uncultured Bacteroidota bacterium | reverse complement strand
TCTATTTGAATATGAATAAAAGAACTAATGCCTCAAATTTTATCCTTTTAGTGGGTCTTTTTATACTCCCATTATCTTCTCAATTTTGTTTTGGTCAACACTTTTTTAAATCACATCCTAGTATTAACCCTTATCATTACGAAATAGCAAAAGAAAAAACTTTTGATCATGCAGCTGTGTCTTCGGCACATGCATTAGCCAGTATGGTTGGTGCTGCTATTATGCAAGATGGAGGTAATGCTTTTGATGCGGCCATTGCAGTGCAATTAAGCCTTGCAGTGGTATTTCCAGAAGCAGGTAATATTGGAGGCGGAGGTTTTATGTTGGCAAGAAAAGTAAACGGAGAATTAATAGCTATTGATTATAGAGAAGAAGCACCTGCAAAAGCTTCCAGAGATATGTATTTGGATGAGCAGGGCAATCCCTATCCTGAAAAATCTACCAGAGGTGCCTCTGCTTCAGGGATACCAGGAAGTATTGCTGGTATGTTTAGTACGCATGCTTATGCTAAACTTCCTTTTGCTCAATTGATTGAGCCTGCTATAGAACTAGCTGAGTTTGGATTTGTACTTTCTGAAAGTGAAGCAAAAGGATTGAATTACAATAGAAATAATTTTACAAAATTTAGTTCAGCTGCAAGTGCCTTTACCAAAAATAAAAATTGGAAAGCAGGTGATACATTACTACAACCTGAATTAGCGCTTACTTTAAAAAGAGTCCAAGAAAAAGGAGCTGCAGGATTTTACGAAGGGCCTACTGCTGAATTGATCGTAAAAGAAATGGCCAATAGTGGTGGCATCATCACTTTAGAAGATTTAAAAAAATACCAACCCAAATTTAGAAAGCCCATCGAATTTGACTACAAAGGAAATCATATCATTAGTTTTGCACCCCCTTCTAGTGGCGGTATATTAATTGCTCAAATGATGAAGATGATTGCCCCATTTGACATTGCAAAAATGGGACACAATAGTATAGAATCGGTTAGTTTAATGGTAGAAGCACAACGTAGAGCCTATGCAGATCGTGCCGAACACATGGGAGATCCGGATTATTGGAAAGTACCTACCAAAACTTTAATAAGTGATGCGTATTCAAAACAAAGAATGATTGATTATACCCCAGGTGTTAAAGGCAGTAGTAAAACAACCTTAGCTGGACAAATTCACGAAAGCGAACAAACAACTCACTTTAGTGTCATAGATAAAGATGGAAATATGGTAGCCATAACTACTACCATAAATGATTCTTATGGTAACAAAACAGTCGTAGCAGGTGCTGGATTTATTTTAAACAATGAAATGGATGATTTTAGCATCAAGCCAGGTGTGCCAAATATGTATGGCGCCATTGGCGGTGAAGCCAATTCAATTCAAGCTGGAAAAAGAATGTTAAGTTCAATGACCCCCACCTTGGTAACTGTTAAAAATAAACCTTATTTAACCATTGGAACACCAGGAGGTACCACTATACCCAATCAGGTATATGAGGGATTGATAGATATCCTAGATTTTAAAATGTCCTTAAAACAAGCTATCGATGATCCTAGATTTCATCATCAATGGATTCCAGACTCCATTGCGCTAGAAGCTGATTTTTCTGAAGAAACTGAGAAAGCTTTAAAGGCAATGGGCTATTCAATTATCAAAAGAGGACATTTTGGAAGAATGGAAGGGGTGCAGATTTCAAGCAATGGCAAACGCATCGCAGCTGGTGATAAAAGAGGTGACGATAGTGTTGCAGGGTACTAATTTTTAGTAGTTTTGCAAAAACCCATTTCTTGTTTAAAAATAAGCTTGCCCTATTAAGAATTATAGCTGCTACGGTGGTAGGTTTACTCCTGCTTGCTTATCTATTATTACTAGTCCCAGCCATCCAAAATAAGTTAGCTACTACCCTTGCTAACCGTTTCTCTAATTCAATAGGAACTGAAGTAAAATTGGGTCGAGTTAGGTTTTCCTTATTTGATAAATTAGACATTCAAGAAATTCTTGTAAAAGATCAAAACAAAGACACCCTTTTTTATACCGCTTCTTTAAAACTTCGTATAAGTGACCTTGTATTTTCAAATAGTAGCCCAGTAATTAAATTTTTAGGCTTATCTGAAACTAAAATTTAC
>CAINFN010000011.1 GCA_903848125.1 uncultured Bacteroidota bacterium | reverse complement strand
GTATTTGAAAATCCACATGGTGTTTTATTTAATCCCATTAGTGTTGCACAATCTTTATCCGATTGCATCGATAACAAACATTATGCGGAAGCCGATTTATTTCAGTTGAATGAGGTATGGAATAGTTGGCAGCACCATAGTCGCTTTTCAGGAATCAATACAAAAGATGCACTAGAAAAAATAAATAATTCTATTACGAGCGCACATGCTTTTTTAAAAACAGCCGATCATATAGTTATTACACTGGGATCTGCCTGGGTGTATCAATTAAACAGTCATGCCCCTAATAATAAAGGCCAGGTGGTTGCCAACAATCACAAAGCCCCAGCTAACTGGTTTGATAAAAAATTAATGAAGCCCGATGAATTAGTTCTTTTATTAAAACAAATCGTGCAGGGTTTACTTCAATTCAATCCTCACTTACAAATAATTTTTACCATTAGTCCAGTGCGCCATTTAAGAGAAGGCTTGGTAGAAAACAATAGAAGCAAGGCAATATTGATTCATGCAGTTCATGAAGTAATTGAAGCAGTTGAAAATTTAGAATATTTCCCTTCTTATGAATACGTCATTGATGATTTAAGGGACTATCGTTTTTATGCCGAAGATTTAGTACATCCCAATTATGCAGCATCTAATTATGTTTGGGAAAAACTGGTAGAATCTTATATGCAGGAGGATACGCAAAACATTATGAAACAAGTAGCCGAATTACAATTGGCCATGCAACATAAACCATTTTTTGCTGGTTCTGCTCAGCACCAAGAATTCATACAAAATTGCATCACCAAAACGGTGCGATTATTAAGTTTGTATCCTTATCTGGCTTTAACTGACCAACTTCATTTTTTTAATCAACAAATAACCAAATAATTGCATAATTTAGAAGTCTAAATTTTTGATATGCGATTACTTCCTTTTTTAGCTTCTGCCTTAGTAACTATTGGCGTCATTTTTGTATTAAATACGCAGCTGTCTATTGGTCCTACAAAGTCACCTAAGCTGGGCTACTTTTTATCTCCACAACATGGTTTTTGGAAAAATGCCGAAAAAGTGAATACCAATTTTGATGCTACTTTAGTGGTTAATGAATTAAAAGGGGAAGTGGATGTGTATTTAGATGATCGATTGGTGCCGCATATTTATGCAGACCATGATGAAGATGCTTATTTTGTTCAAGGCTATTTGCATGCAAAATTTAGATTGTGGCAGATGGATTTTCAAACAAGACTAGCTGCCGGTAGATTAAGTGAAATTGCTGGCGCCGATAAATTACCTATTGATCGTTTTTTTAGAAGATTGGGAATGGTATATGGTGCAGAAAAAACAGAGGAAAATATCAATGCAAGCAATCCTGTCATGAAAGCTACGGTGGATGCGTATACAGCTGGAGTAAATGCTTATTTGAAACAATTGGCGCCCGAGGATTTGCCTTTTGAATTTAAATTAATGAATTACCAGCCTGAACAATGGACTCCTAAAAAGACCTATTTATTTTTAATGTTTATGTCCTATGATTTAACAGGTCGTTCAGCAACTACCGATTTGCAATTAACCAATACTCGCGATTTTTTAGGGTATGATTTATTTAATAAATTATATACTAACCTTCAAGATTCATTAGATCCAATTATTCCAAAAGGCACCGTGTACCAAAAGCCTTCTATTGTTCCAATAAAGCCAGCCAATGCAGATTCTAATTATTTATTTCATTCATCTAGCGTAGCATCGAATGTACAAGAAGCTCCCGATGCACCTAATAAAAATAATGGAAGTAATAACTGGGCAGTATCGGGCAGTAAAACAAAGTCTGGACGTCCTATTTTATGTAGTGATCCGCATTTAGGGTTGAACTTGCCTTCGCTTTGGTATGAAATACAAATTACTACTCCAACACACAGTACTTATGGCGCTAGTTTTCCTGGATCACCTGCAGTAATCATTGGGTTCAATGATAGTTTGGCTTGGGGCGTAACCAATGCAGGAAGAGATGTTTTGGATTATTATGAATTGAAATTTAAAGACAGTACAGAGAATGAATATTGGTTCAATGGTGAATGGAAATCGGTAACCAAAAGAAAAGAAGTCATTAAAGTAAAAGACAGTGCTGATGTAATTGAAGAAATTCCTATGACACATTGGGGCCCTGCGATGTATGATGCGCATTATCAAAATCCACAATCCAAAGGCCGCAACTTGGCTGTTAAATGGACTGCACACAATGCTTCTACTGGGGTAGAAACATTTTATCAATTAAATAGAGCAAAAAATTATGATGATTATATCAAAGCCATTTCTTTATGGACCTGTCCTGGTCAAAATTTTGTATTAGCTACCAAGTCAGGGGATATTGCTATTAAACAGCAAGGAAGTTTTGTGGCAAGATGGGAGCGTCAAGGTGATTTTATTATGCCAGGACAAGATAGCGCCTATGATTGGCAGGGCATTATTCCTAATGCTGAAAATCCAACGATTAAAAACCCAGTTCGAGGTTTTGTTAGTAGTGCCAATCAAAAGCCAACAGAGGCAACCTATCCTTATTACTTAGGAACAGCAAGTTCCTTTCCTTTATATAGAGGGATTAGTGTGAACAAGCAGTTAAGCGCCATGTCGTTAATTACGCCACAGGATATGCAAGCATTGCAAACCAATAATTATAATGTATTTGCGGCAACAGCACGTCCTGCACTTATGAAGTATATACAAACAGATAAGCTAAGTACAAATGCAAAAAGGATGGTGGAGGAATTGACGCATTGGAATTTATTTAATGAAGAAGGTTCAAAAGGCATTACTGTTTTTAAAATAATATGGGATAGTATAGAACAAGCAGTTTGGGGAGATGAATTAGCCGGTTCACCCATTCCGCTAACCAAGCCAGATGATTATGTAATACTGGATCAAATGTTAAAAGATTCAAATTGGTCTATTGCTGATGACATTCGTACCAAAGATAAAATTGAAAATTTTAAAGATCAGGTGACACTAGGTGTTGAAAATGCCACTAAGAAATTATTAGCATTAGAAAAAGAAAATAAAATTACATGGGCCTTGTTTAAAGCCACTAGAGTTTTACATTTAACTAAAATCCCTGCCTTAAGTAGAATGAATTTGCCTATTGGAGGTGGAATGAATATTATAAATGCAACAACCGATGTACATGGACCAAGCTGGAGAATGATAGTGCATTTAACCGACGAAATAGAAGCCTATGGTTTGTATCCAGGAGGGCAAAGTGGTAATCCAGGTAGCCCTTATTATGATAGTTTTGTTGATTATTGGGCGGCTGGAAAATATTATCGTTTGTTGTTTTTATCAAAGGAAAAGCTAACACAAAATGATAGAACCAAGTGGCATATTAAATTCAAAACTGCCTAATTACCATTTATAAATTAAGTTAAAATACATTCAATGAAAATTATTATCAGTATACTTTTATCGGCTTTGCTTGCTTATGCTATTGGCATTTATGGAAATTTACCTTGGTGGAGTTTTGTGGTGACTAATTTAATAGTAGCCATCGTAATTCCACAAAAATCATTTCATTCTTTCTTAATTGGTTTTTTATCCATTGGTCTTTTATGGGGTGGATTAGCCATTGGCATTGACCAGGGGAATCATCATATTTTAGCAACAAAAGTGGCTAACATATTACCATTAAAAGGGTCTTATATTAGTTTAATTGTGCTTACTAGTTTTGTTGGCGCTTTGCTAGGGGGGCTGGCTTCACTTACAGGCTCTTTTATAAAGATGAAGTAACTATTTATTATTGTCTTAACTTTGTAATGAATTTGCCCAACCTGTAATTGGGTCCATTTATAGGAACATCCTAGATGTCTAAATTTATTTTATGAGTGTATTACACAATCGTATCTCCAATAAGGAGTTAAAGGAAAAATTATACGAGGAAACTTTTCCTCGCACCACAGTAAGTTTTTATCAATACTTTACCATTCAAAATCCAGCTGTTTTTAGAGATGAACTGTATAAAGCATTAAATGCTTTGCAAGTGTTTGGCAGAATTTATGTTGCTAAGGAAGGCATCAATGCACAAGTATGTGTGCCTGATCATTTATTTGAAAATTTTAAAGCTTATTTATATACCATTCCTGGATTAGATGAATTAAGATTAAATAGGGCAGTAAATGACAATGGAAAAAGCTTTTGGGTATTAAGAATTAAAACTCGTAAAAAAATTGTGGCAGATGGCATTGAAGATCCAAGCTTTAGTATGGAGAACAAAGGGAAGTATGTGAATGCAGCACAAATGAATGCATTAATGGAAAATGACGACACCATTGTTATAGACATGCGCAATCATTATGAGTTTGAAGTGGGTCATTTTGTAAATGCTATTGAAATTCCTTCTGATACTTTTAGAGAACAATTGCCTATGGCTGCCAAAATGATGAAAGGCAATAAGGATAAAAACATCATCATGTATTGCACTGGAGGAATTAGATGCGAAAAGGCAAGTGCCTATATGTTACATGAAGGATTTAAGAATGTGTTTCATTTAGAAGGAGGTATTATTAATTATGCCAATCAAATTAAAGAAGTAGGGATAGAGAGTCAGTTCAAAGGAAAAAACTTTGTATTTGATGATAGACTAGGTGAAAAAATTACCGAAGACATTATTGCTAAATGTCATCAATGTGGTGCGCCATGCGATACCCATACCAATTGTAAAAACGACGGCTGTCATTTACTATTTATACAATGTCCCACTTGTGCTGAAACTTATGCTGGATGCTGTACCCAGGCTTGTACCGATATTGTTCATTTGCCAATAGAAAAGCAAATAGAATTAAGAAAAGGCATTGACAAAGGGCAACAAATTTTTAATAAAAGTAAGCAACGCTTGAGACCAAGGTTAGGAATAGATATTTAAACTTCAATTTATGTAATTAACTAACTAAGTTTCTCTAGGGATGAACAAACTATATCGTAAGTCTCCTCGTCTGATAATTGCTGCGGTATAAATTTTTCACCAATCACTTGTTCGTAAAGCTCAATATATCTTTTAGAAATAGTATCAATCCATTCGGCTGACATAGCAGGAACGGTTTGTCCTTCTTTACCCATGAAATTATTTGCAATTAACCACTCGCGCACAAACTCTTTACTTAATTGCTTTTGTTTTTCTTTGCTGGCTTGTCTTTGTTCAAAACCATCGGCATAAAAATAACGGGAAGAGTCGGGGGTATGAATTTCATCCATCAAATAAATAGTGTCACCAATTTTTCCAAATTCATATTTTGTATCACACAATATTAATCCTCTGTTGGCTGCAATTTCTTTACCTCTTTGAAACAAGGCCAAGGCATACTTTTCTAAAATAGCCCAATCTGAGGCACTCGCTAACCCCTGAGCTATAATTTCTTCTTTAGAAATATCTTCATCATGACCTTCACTTGCTTTGGTCGAAGGTGTTATGATGGGAGTAGGGAAATAGTCATTTTCGTTAAGTCCTTCAGGCAGCGTAACACCACATAAAACGCGGCCACCTGCTTGGTAGGTTCTAAAAGCATGACCCACTAAATTTCCTCGAACCACCATTTCAATTTTAAAGGGAGTACATTTTTTGCCTATGGCTACATTGGGCGCCGGGGTAGCAAGCAGCCAATTGGGGCATATATCCTGGGTAGCCTCCAACATATAGGCTGCGATCTGATTTAGGACCTGTCCCTTAAAAGGGATGGGGCTGGGTAAAATTACGTCAAAAGCCGATATTCTGTCACTTGCAATCATTACAAGTAGTTCATTATCAATATAATAGACATCTCTTACTTTGCCATGGTACTCATTAATTTGATGGGGAAAAGGCTTACTATTCATAGTCCAAAATTAATTTTTTAAAAGATACAAATGAGTTTTTTTATAAAATGGTTACAATATGTTAATTTGTACTACGATTCAACTTAAAACAAAAAAACATGAAAAAACTTTTCAGACAATTTGCCTTTTTGAGCTTAACTACCTTGTTGGTATTGAGTGCAAAAGGTCAAAATTCAGGTACTGTAACCGGTAATGTTAAAAATTCAAGCAATGCTGAGTCATTAGCTTCCGTTTCAGTAACGTTAAAAGGCTCAAGTCAAGGAACTTTTACTGATAATAAAGGAAATTTTAAGCTTTCAGTAGCACAAAAAGCACCTTATACTTTGGTATTTACTTCGGTTGGTTTTGCCAATAAAGAGGTATTAGTAGATGCTTCAAACAAAGTGAATGTAAGCCTTACTCCAGCCTATGTTTTAGGTTCGGAGGTAGTAGTATCCGCTTCAAGAGCTTCAGAAAGAATCCTTGAGTCGCCTGTAACTATTGAAAGAATTAGCAATACAACAATTAAAAACGCACCAGCTTCCAATTATTATGATATCATTGGAAATTTAAAAGGGGTGGATGTGATTGCAGCCAGCTTAACTTTCAAAAGTGTTAGCACAAGAGGTTTTAACGTGAGTGGTAACGTTCGTGCCAATCAATTAATTGATGGAATGGACAACCAAGCGCCTGGTTTGAACTTCTCTGTGGGAAGTGTTATTGGATTAACAGAATTAGACGTTGACAATATTGAATTATTAGCAGGTGCTTCTTCTGCATTATATGGAGCGGGTGGTATGAATGGTACTGTTTTAATCAACAGTAAGAGTCCATTCAAATACCAAGGCTTGAGTTTCCAAATTAAACAAGGGGTAAACCATATTGATAATTACGAGCGTCCACAAGCACCTTATAAAGATTATACTGTAAGATGGGCAAGTAAAATAGGAGATCGTTTTGCTTATAAAATCTCTGCAGAATCAATGGAAGGACAAGACTGGTTAGCTCAAAATACAGACAATTACAATCGTTCTCTTGGACCTATTGGATCTACTGTAACTGGTACAAGATTTACCGATCCTAACTATGATGGGGTGAACGTGTATGGTGATGAAACAACTTCATCTTTAAGTTCTGTATACGGCAGCGTTAAAGCTGGTGTATTAGGTGCTTTAACTGCTGCTTATGCTCCTTATGGCGCTGCTGCTAGTACTTATGCAAATGCAGCTTTTGCTGATTTATATAAGAATGCTGGTTTATCTCCTACTTTGGCTTATTATACTGCTGCCTTAAAAGCTTCTCCAAGTACTGCCTCTTTAGCTCCTTATGCACCTTTTTTATATGGTGATGCAAAAGGTATGTTTACTGGAGTAAATGTGAGCAGAACTGGATACAATGAAATAGATGTGATTGATCCAACTACAAAAAATAATAAAATAACAGGGTCTATTCATTATAAAGTGAACGACAATACCGAAGCTTCTTTCAGTGCTTATACTGGAACAGGTAATACTGTTTATACAGGAAGTGATCGTTACACATTGAGAAATTTACAAATGACTCAATTGAAATTAGAGTTAAAATCTAAAAACTGGTATGTAAGAGGTTACCAAACATTAGAAGATGCAGGTGATACTTACAATGCTACGATTGCAACTCGTTTATTCAATGAAACATGGAGCCCAAGCACTACTTGGTATCCAGCTTATACCGCTGCTTATGTATCATACAGAGATGGTGGTTTAAGCAGTCAAGCAGCTAACTCTTTAGCAAGAGCAGCAGCAGATGCAGGTAGACCAACTGGTCATGTAGGATCTTCAGCTGCTTTTCAACAACTTAGTACTACACCACTTTCTCAAGGAGGTGCTAAATTATTAGATAAATCGTCTTTATCTGTTGCGGAAGGTCAATTAAGTTTGACCAATGCGTTGGGTTTTGATAAATATGATATGGATATGATCATAGGTGCTAGTTTTAGAAACTATACTTTAAATTCTCAAGGAACTTTATTTACAGATACTGCAGGTAGAATTGGCATTGGTGAAACAGGAGTGTATTCTCAAATTTCTAAAAAATTCTTTGGCGATGTCCTTAAATTATCTTTCGCTGGTCGTTACGATAAAAACCAAAACTTTAAAGGTCAATTTACTCCAAGAATTTCTGGTGTAATTAAAATTGCAGAAGACAACAACTTCCGTGTTTCTTACCAATCAGCTTACCGTTTCCCAACCACTCAAAACCAGTACATCAATTTACTAGTTGGTGGTGGAACAAGATTAATGGGAGGTTTACCTTCATTAAGAGATTATTATAATTTCTCAACCAATCCAGCTTACACAGTGCCAAGTGTGAATGCTTTTGGCGCATCTGCTATGGCAGGTAACCCTAATCCAGGGTTGTTGCAACAGCAAGTTTTTGGAGAATTCAAACCAGAAACAATGACTTCCTATGAATTAGGTTATAAAACATTGATTGGAAAAAAATTATTAATTGATTTTTACTGCTATATGGGAAATTACACAGACTTTATTGGAAGTGTAATTGTATTGCAATCAAAAAATGCTGCAGCGCCTAGTCCATTGGATGTATTAGATGCAAACAAACGTATGGCTTACAGTATTTCTACCAACGCTACTACACCAGTTTCTACTTCTGGTTGGGGTATTTCAGCAGATTACTTATTGCCAGGCAATTTTACCTTTAGCAGTAGTTTATACACAGATGAATTAGGAAGTATTCCAGCTGATTTTATTCCTTACTTTAACACGCCAACTTGGAGAGCCAACTTTGGTTTTAGCAACAGCGGATTTTTATTAAACAATAGATTAGGCTTTAGTGCTACAATGCATTACCAAGATGAAATGAATTATCAAGGTAGTTTTGCAGCAGGTAAGGTGGATTCATATAACACTGTAGATGCTGTTTTAACTTATAAGGTTCCAGCTATTAAATCTTTGATTAAAGCAGGGGGTACCAACATCTTCAACAAGTATTATTACACAGCTTATGGTAGTCCAAAAATTGGTGGATTGTACTATGTAAGCTTTGCTTATAACATATTCTAAACTACTTAGGATGGGTTAGTCCTAACGTCCCTTCCTCCCTAATGGGCGGAGGGGATTTTTTTTATGTGGTATAATTACTTTTTTCTTGTATAAAACTCTATTTTTGCATCTCAAATTAAATTTAGATTCATGCGTTCAATAGCCTTAAGAGAAGCCATTCGCGAAGCAATGAGTGAGGAAATGAGAAGAGACGAGCGTGTTTTGTTGATGGGAGAAGAAGTAGCCGAATACAATGGTGCTTATAAAGTAAGTCAAGGTATGTTGGCCGAATTTGGACCCAAGCGAATCATTGATACGCCCATCTCTGAATTAGGTTTCACTGCGGTGGCAGTAGGAGCTGCTCAAAATGGGCTTAGACCCATTGTGGAATTCATGACCTGGAACTTTGCTGTATTGCCTTTGGATCAGATATTAAACACCGCTAGTAAGATGTTAGCGATGAGTGGGGGGCAAATTGGTTGTCCAATTGTCATGAGAGGACCCAATGGAAGTGCTGGTCAATTAGGGGCACAACATTCTACCGCTTTTGAAAGCTATTTAGCCAATATACCTGGTATTAAAGTGGTTTCTACTGCTAGTGCTTATGACGCTAAAGGCCTGCTTAAACAAGCCATTAGGTATGAAGAAGACCCTATCATGTTTTTAGAATGTGAAGTAATGTATGGTGATAAAGAGGAAGTGCCAGAGGAAGAATATTATATCCCATTAGGACTTGCTGCAGTCAAAAAGCCAGGAACTGATGTAACGATTGTTTCTTATAGTAAAATGATGAAAGTAGCTTTAGGCGCTGCGGCAGAATTGGAAAAAGAAGGCATTAGTGCAGAAGTGATTGATTTAAGAACCATTCGTCCATTGGATTGGATGACCGTTTTAGAAAGTGTAAAGAAAACAAATAGATTGGTAATTATTGAAGAGCAATGGCCTTTTGCATCTGTTTCTTCTGAGCTAAGTTATCGTATACAAAAAGAAGGGTTTGATTATTTAGATGCGCCTATTAGAAGAATTACAAGTGCAGATGCGCCTATGCATTATGCACCTAATTTAACCGCTTTGGCCATCCCTGACATTATTAGATCCGTAAAATTAGTGAAGGAAGTATTGCATCAATACAAGTAGATTACGAATATCCTTTATTTGGGCCTTTTGTATAGTTTAACAATAAATTCAACATCTTTTTATAAATATCCCTCACAAAGGGATATTTTTGTTTGTATTAATACTTCATATTTATGGGCTTTATTTGTTTGATTGTTTTTTGGTTAGGTTGGCATATTGGTATCTATAGCTTACTAAAAAAAGCAGGGGTGGATGCTACAAAAGCAATGCTGCCTATTTACAATACTTGGGAAGTAGTAAAGCTTTGTCAAATTTCAAAAATTTGGTTTTGGATACAATTAATTCCCATCTTGGGGCAGTTTGTAAGTTTATGGATTTCTATCATTTTTGTGATGCATTTCAAAAAAGTAAACTTACTACAACATACTTTAACGGTATTGGTTCCTTTTATTTATTTACCTTATTTAGGTTTTTCAAAAGAAACAAAATGGTATGGTGCTGAGGCCTTAGTTCATTATCATAAACCAGCTTCGAGAGAATGGATAGATGCTGCAGTATTTGCAGTGGTGGCAGCTACTTTAATTCGCACTTTTATTTTTGAAGCTTATGTCATTCCAACAGAGAGTATGGAAAAAACTTTGTTGGTGAATGACTTCTTATTTGTAGATAAAATTACCTACGGGGCTAGAATTCCACAAACGCCTATATCATTTCCTTTTGTTCACAATACATTACCGGGTGCACCTACAACGCCTTCTTATGTTAAGTGGATTCAACTAGATTACAATCGCTTGCCCAAGGTGAGAGAAATTAATAGAAATGATGTGGTGGTATTTAATTTTCCTGCTGGAGATACCATTATTAATGATCCAGATTATGGAAGTAAAAATCCTTATTACGATGTATTGAGGTCACCTGAATTTAATGGAGATCGCGAAAAACTAAAAGCCCAATTTCCCATTTTAGTACATCCTATTGATAAAACAGATAATTATATTAAAAGATGTGTGGGTATTCCTGGAGATATTATTCAAGTAAAAGAAAGTCATTTATGGGTGAATGGGCAACCTGCTTATGTGGCCAATAATGCACAAACTGAATATGTAGTGGTAACCAATGGCAAGCCTTTGCCTGAAGATTTTATAGAAGATAGCCTTGGTATAAGTATTAGTGAAGCCACCAGCGATTTTAGAGTTTTTGACAGTAAGGCAAATACTTATTTAATCAATATGACAGCGGGTGCTGCAGAAAGCTTAAAAAAGCTTTCACAAGTAATATCGGTAACTAGTTTTGTTGAAAATACAGTGGGCTATACTTTCCCAAATGATGTTTTACATTTTCCTTTTTCCGTTGATAATTTTGGTCCCATTCGCATTCCTAAAAAAGGAGATGTTGTTAATTTGAATGATAGTACTATTGAATTGTATCGCCGATTGATTACTAATTATGAACACAATACCTTGGTTAAAGTAAATGATCAATACGTTTTAAACGGCCAACCTGCCAACACCTATATAGTTAAACAGAATTATTATTGGATGATGGGAGACAATCGACACAGAAGCCAGGACAGCCGTTATTGGGGCTATGTTCCTGAAACACATATTGTAGGAAGAGCAGCAGTAATTTGGTTTAGTTATAACAAGAGTATTCGATGGAATCGTTTATTTAATCGCATTAAATAATCCAATGCAAAAAAAATACGAATTTGACTATGAAGTACTTGACCATGCTGGTTTATTAGCTATAGCAGATCAAACCTTATTAGATGCCGCCATTAAAGCTACTGAAACAGCCTATGCACCGTATTCTAATTTTAAAGTAGGCGCAGCAGCTTTATTATCTTCGGGTCAAATTATCAAGGGATCTAATCAAGAAAGTGCAAGTTTTCCGGTGGGTATATGTGCCGAGAGAACTTTATTAAATAGCATTGGTAGTCAATTTCCCGAAGCGACAATTATCTCCATGGCAGTTAGTTATGATCCAGTTGGAAAACCATCTACAGCGCCTATTTCGCCTTGTGGTATGTGTAGGCAATCCTTATTGGATTTTGAAAACAGGTATCATTCGCCTATAAGAATTATTCTTGCTGGAAAGTCTGGTGCAGTAATGGTATTGCCTTCTGCAGCGCTTTTATTGCCTTTTGGTTTTGATGGTTCTATTTTAAAATAGCAACCCCCTTAAAACAAGGTTTGCACTCCCAGTTCTAATCTAAATTCGTGTTGTAACAGCCACTTTTTTCTTGCTTTTCCCCAAGCATAACCTACTAATGATCTGTCTGCACCTACAATTCTATGACAAGGAACAATAATTGCTATTTTGTTTTTAGCATTGGCTGAAGCAGCGGCACGAACTAAATTTGGATCGCCCATTTTTTTTGCTAATTCTCCGTAACTTAATGTTTTTGAAAAGGGAATTTCATATAATTCTTTCCAAACTTTTTGTTGAAATTCAGTACCAGCTTGATTGATAGCTACACTAAAATGTTTTCTTTTGCCAGCAAAATATTCAATCAATTCGTCGATACATTGATTGATTACATCTGGTGTTGTGCTAGAAATGAGGGTAGCATCTACTTGTTGATCCTCTATAAAAACCAATTGTTCTATACAGGATTCATCTGCTACCAATTTAATAACACCAATCGGACTATGATAAATTTGAGTATAAGTAGTTGACATTATCCGATGGGTTGACCATTAGTTACAGGTAAGGAAGGATGAAGTAAAACCACTTGATGGGCTTCGTCATACACACCTAAGACCAAACATTCACTTATAAAATTGGCAATTTGTTTTGGGGGGAAATTGACAACTGCAATAATTTGCTTGCCCACTAAATTGTCCATCGAGTAATGTTGTGTAATTTGCGCGGATGATTTTTTGATACCTAAAGGTCCAAAATCAATACTTAGTTGATAGGCTGGTTTTTTTGCTTTTGGAAATGGCTGTATGGATAGGATAGTGCCACATCGGATGTCTACTTTAGTAAAATCGTCCCAGGTTATCATAAAGCCTTAAGTTAATAGATCAGCTAATGCTAGCAGGTCTTTTTGTTTGTATTGAAGCGTTGGGCTTTGAAAGCACTTTGCAAATTCTATCAAATGCTTTTTAATAATTTGAGGATTCGAAAGTGGTTTGTAATAAGCATTTTTGGGTGCTATATTGCTTCTTAGCATATACTGATCCAAATCTTTTTGTGAAAAAGCATTTCCAGTGGTGCCCTCCACATAAAATTGAATAAATTCTTGTGGGTTTGGCACAATTTCTTCAGGATCCCAATCGGAGGCGTAAAAAGCAATAATGCATTGCTTTGGAATATTTATAAAGTGAGCTTGTATGGTTAATTGTTGGCACAATTCAGCATACAATAAAGTATTGGCAATGGCATTTCCTTTTTTAAATTGTAATGGAGCTGCAATTAAAAATTCCTCAGGCTTTTCATAATTCACTTCTACTCCTTTTATTTGATAGTAATTATAAAGGATATTTCGTATTACATTGGCTTGCTCTAAAGGAGTTAAATAATTATTTAACTCAAGCCAAATATTACGTCTTATTTTTTCCATTTGGTGACGTAATGTATCTAAAGCCAATTCAGGGAATTGAAATTGGGTCACCAATAAAGCACCTTCCAATAAAGAAGCATCTGGGTCAGCATTCCATTTTGTAAAGGCCTCTTTTAAATCTTGAAAACGTAGTTTATAAATCATCATTTCAATTCTTTCCAAAGTAGCTTCATCTAAGGTGTTTTCCCATAAATGTTCTAAATCTGGAATAATAGGAGATCCATAAACCAACAATCTATCCGCAATCGTATTAAAGACTTCCTCGTCTGGGTCGTCAATTAATTTAAATAAAGCGTTTATTTCAGTTACTTTTTGCATAATTAAAATCAATACTGGTTGCTAATAATATTCAAATCAACGTAAAATATTAGCAAATTACGATTATACTTATCCTATAGGTGTGGATATATTTAACAATTATTAACATAATAAATAGAATTATTAAACGTTCGGCTAAATATTTGCTATTTAATCATAGACCTATTGTTAATTGTCTTTTCTTTGTATATTATAACGAACACTATGTCAAACATGCATCAGATTACACCTAAGTTCCCAGTAGTGACAAATTCATTGCATTCTGAACTTAAAAGAAGAGTGAATCTATATTTAGAGAACCATGCCATTAAAGCCACTGGTAATTTTAAATTGTTTTCTAAAGCCATTATTTTAATGAGCTTGTTTGTAATCACTTATATTCATTTAATATTTTTCACACCTCCTGTATTTTATGCCATTTTAGAATGCATCCTATTTGGAGGTCTAATTGCTGCCATTGGTTTTAATGTCATGCATGATGGTAGTCATGGTAGTTTTAGTAAATATGCTTGGTTAAATAAATTAGCCTCTTCTTCTATTAGTGTACTTGGAGCAAGTCGTTTTATGTGGGCTATGAAGCATGTGACATTACACCATACTTATACCAATATTGATGGAGTGGATGATGATATCGAAGTAGGCGTGTTGATGAGAATGGCGCCAACTCAAAAGCATTATGTATTACACCGCTTTCAACATATTTATTTTTGGGGTTTATATATGTTATTGTATATATTTTGGATATTCTTTGCAGATTATAAAAAGTATTTTTCTTGTAAAATCGGCTCCGTGGAAATTAGTAAAATGAGCTTTGGAGAACATGTTGAATTTTGGGCAGTGAAAGTTTACCATGCTTTTGTTTTTGTAGTACTACCTATTTATATGTTAGGATGGGTAAGTTGGTTAGTGGGTTTCATTGTAGTGGGCTGTTTTGCAGGCTTTGTATTAAGTATTGTTTTCCAACTAGCCCATACTGTAACTGAAACTGCATTTCCTTTGGCCAACCAACCAGAGAATAAAATGGAAGAAGAATTTGCAGTACATCAAATTCAAACGACTGCTAATTTTGCCACTAAGAGTAAATTAGTAAGTTGGTTAGTAGGCGGGTTGAACTTTCAAATTGAACATCATCTGTTCCCTAAAATTTCTCATGTGCATTATCCTGCTATCTCTAAAATTGTAAAACAAACCTGTGCCGATTTTAAATTAAAATACATTGAATACCCTACGGTGATAAGTGCGATTAAAGCGCACGTTCAATACCTTAAATTAATGAGCAAGCCTTCCTTCCAATAAAACTTACAAGCTTAAGATATAATAAAAAAAGGTCCCCCGAATTTCGGGGGACCTTTTTTAGTAGTATTGGTATTGTAGGCTAATATATCTTAATCTACTTATTGATTAGCATTAAGAAGCCTTCTTCTTTCTAGCCATTTTGCGTGGCGGGTTGGCTTTTAATTCAGCAATGGTGGCATTGATCTCTTCAATGGTCAATGTTTCTACCTTTTCTTGCTGCTCCTTACTCAATTTAAAATTGCGTAAGCCTTGTTTGATATAAGGGCCATAAGGACCACGCAAAAGTTGAATCTTTTCTTTTTCAAAAACTTTAATGGTTCTTTCGTCTTTTGCTTTTCTTTTCTCAGCTATCATAGGAGTCAATTCCTCTAAGGTTACAGTGTAAGGGTCCATTTCCTTGTTCAGGGAGTAGAACTTCTTAGCATGGGCTGCATAAGGGCCAAAACGACCAATATTCACCGATACTTCTTCTTCTTCAAACTGTCCTAACATACGAGGTAGTTTAAATAGCTCCATGGCTTCCTCAAAACTGATGGTCTCAATGCTTTGAGAAGCTTTTAATTTTGCAAATCTTGGCTTTTCTTCTTCATCCTGATGTCCAATTTGAACCATGGGGCCATACCTGCCCATACGAGCAATTACTTTTTTACCTGTTACCGCATCAAAGCCTAATTCTCTTTCTCCTTTGGCTCTTTCTGCTGTTTCAAGGGTATGTTCGATAGTAACATGAAAGGGCTCATAAAAGGAAGCCAACATATCACTCCATTTTAATTTTCCAGCTGCTATTTCATCAAACTCGCCCTCAATTTTAGCAG
>CAINFN010000010.1 GCA_903848125.1 uncultured Bacteroidota bacterium | reverse complement strand
TCTTCGGTGCCGTAGCTATAAATGTGTTTTACTAAATAGGGTAATGCCATAATGGTACAAAAAGCCCTTAAAAAAGGGCAATTTGCAAATGTAAGGCTTTGAGTGCTATATAACTAGTCCTGTTGAAACGAATGTGGAAAATAATAGAAATTAAGCCTGATTTACGAGTGCACCCTCCTTAAAAAGGGGCAAAGAAGGGGCAGTATCCCTTGAAATACAATACAACATATCAGCTTCCAGGCCAAAAGCAGCCAAACGATTCCAATGAGTAACCGTTTTAATATATTCAGTTAAATGGTCTTTTTGTTGGAGGTACAATTGATTGGCCATAAAACTACTATCACAAAGAATTTCAAAATGTGCTTTTACTTCTTCTATAACGGCTCCAGCAAATAGGACATCTTCAATGTTAAATTTATTTTTCCATCCCGAACAGCCAAGAATCACAGGTGCATTTTGACTTTTTAAAAACTCAACCACTTTGCTCAAATTTGGAAAAGAACCTGTTATGATATTTTTAGCTCCTTGCTTCAACGCCATATGCAATAGCTTAGTGCCATTGGTGGTGGTGATTACTAATGTTTTATTTTCAATAAAAGACCTTGGATATTCCGATGGAGAATTGCCATAGGACAATCCAGGAATAATTTTTCCATCTCTTTCACCAACAGTTACTCCGCCAGTTTGTTTACCCACTTCAATACAAAGCTCAGCAGTGTCTACAGGAATCACTTTACTAGCTCCGTTGTACAAAGCAGTAGCAATGGTTGAGGTGGCTCTAAAGACATCTATGATCACAACAATACTGTCTTTGATTTCATAAAGATCTAATAACTGGGGAGTAAGTACGGTATGTAAACTGGGTTTTGTATTATTAAGCGAGTTCATAGTACACAAAGATACAAAACACTCATTTTTAAACTAATTCTTTTATGGCTGAATTTTTTTTACTTAAAATTAAAATTTCCGAAACAATGATGTCTGTACTAATCCGTTTTACTGCATTTTTATCTGTGTAGGATTTGGTAAGCAATCTGCCCTCCACTGCTATCTCTGTGCCTTTGATTAAATATTTTTCGGCATACAGCGCCAACTTTGACCAAGCTACTAAATTAAACCATTGCGTTTCATCCATCCACTCTCCGTTGGCATTTTTATACCTATCATTTACGGCCAAACGCATATTGGCTAATTTGTTGTCCTGCTTAAAAATTTTCATTTCTGGATCAGCCCCTAAGTGACCAATCAATTGCACTTTGTTTTTAATTGCTTTCATAAGAATTTTATTTGTTAAGCAACAAAATTGCAATTCCTATGCATGCTAAAATGCAGTATTTATTCAACGAATACTAGGTATAAATAACGCTAGCTTAAACTTATTTAAAAGGAAACTTCACTACCTGTGCTTTCACCAATGTATTTCTTATATCAATATAAATAGTAGATCCAGGTTTCGCAAAAGCAGTTGCTACATAACCCATGCCAATCGCTTTTCCCAAGCTTGGCGCTTGCGTTCCAGAAGTAACAGCACCTATTAAATTTCCAGCTTCATCTTTAATTTCATAATAATGTCTTGGAATACCACGATCTATCATTTCAAAACCAACTAACTTTTTAGTAACCCCATTCGCTTTTTGTTCCGCTAAAAATGTTGCATTGGTAAACGACTTGGTGAATTTTGTGATCCAGCCTAAACCAGCTTCTATAGGGCTTGTGGTATCATCGATGTCATTGCCATACAAACAAAATCCCATTTCTAAACGTAAGGTATCTCTAGCGCCTAGTCCAATGGGTTGTATCCCATAAGCTGCGCCAGCTTCAAAAATGGCATTCCAAATTTTATTCGCGTTGTCATCAATGTCTTCAAAATAAATTTCAACACCACCCGCACCAGTATAACCAGTTGCACTAATAAGCACATTATCTATTCCCAACATTTCACCTTTTGCAAAACTATAATAAGGCATGTTGGTCACATCCATTTTAGTCAATTGCTGTATTACCTGAGTTGCTTTAGGACCCTGTACCGCTAATAAGGCTGTTTTAGCACTTATGTTATGCATCTCCACCCCATTGGTATTGTGTTTTGAAATCCAATTCCAATCTTTTTCAATATTAGAAGCGTTCACAACCAACATGTATACTTTATTTTTCTCTACACAATACACTAGCAAGTCATCTACAATTCCTCCGGTTGTATTAGGCAAGCAACTGTATTGAGCTTTGCCATCTTCTAATAAAGAAGCATCATTGGAAGTAACACTTTGAATTAAATCCAAAGCATGAGGACCTCTTAAAATAAACTCACCCATATGACTCACATCAAATACACCCACCTTATTTCTTACTGCCGCATGTTCATCGTTAATGCCAGTATAACTAATAGGCATATTGTAACCAGCAAACGGGGCCATTTTTGCACCCAATGCGATATGCTTATCGGTAAATGGGGTATTTAAAACTTCGCTCATGTGTAAATTATTTGCACGAAGATAAACAAAAGAGGGCTAATAAGTAAATCGATCCAATACCCAATGCCAGTCGGAAAATTTAGAAGCGGCCCTGCTTACTTTTTTTGCTGCCTTATCCTCTTCTACTTCAATAGTACTCCCCTTTTTGGCAACCCTTTCTACTTCTTTTTGTAATTTTTTCCTTTCCTCTTTCAATTCGTTTAATTCCTTTTGTATTGGAGAAGGCTGATCTGAATTTAATTCGTCTTTTTTATCTAACTCCTCCTCATCTGTTGCTCTTTTAATTTTTTCCAAGCCCGTGCTGGTCATTTTATATTCCACACCTCTTTCAAATTGATAAGATTCATTGTCCCAAAATTCATTCCCGTCGAAATACCAATTATCATCTGATGAAAAACCATCAATTGTACCTGTTCTGATTCCTCTTCCATTAATGTTTATATTAGTTTGAGACCAGCCTTTATTGGTTATTTTAATGCGCTTTCCAATAGGAACGGCAATGGTCATAATAATATGTTGATTCCTAAATTTATCCGTTTTATTAATGCCAATACCCTTGTCTAAATACACCAAACTGTCTTGTTGGCTAAGTTCAAAATTTATTTTATTGGCCAACTCATTGGCATTTTGAATGGTCTTACCATTACTTAACCTTACCACTTTCACTTGAAAACTATCCGTTTTGGAAGCCACAATTCTAATTTTTAAATTTCTTACGTACACCGTGTCTTCATCATAATACCCTTCAAAAGGAGTCATTTGGAACCAATGATTTTCATAGTATTTCATTTTAGGTGCGGCCGTAATTTCTAGATAATCAATTTTAGGATTGGTCAAAGCAATGCTTTGTTCCGTTGGTATATTATGTCTTGAAAAACTATTACCTAAGCTACTTCCAAAATAGAAAAGCATTACCCAGCCCACAATCCATAAGGCCCAAAAGCTAGATCTCACCCATACATTTGCTTTTTTAAATCCTGCAATTTTTCGAATCACAGCAGTAACAATTCCAATAATAGGCACCCATACAAAAAGCAGAATGGCTCCAATAACAGACCATGTTTGAGTCCCATCTTCTAATAAAAATTTTCTCAATGGCAATAAGGCTGTAGCTGCAGCACCAATTCCAAATAAAGCTGCTAATAAGGAGATACCAACAATCGCTAAGATAAAATATACAAAGCCTTTAATACATAGCGTAATCATTCTGCCTATAAAATATAATAATCCTTTTCTTTTTTCTGTAGATCTATTAGCATCTTCATTATTGGTTGTTGCTGTCCCCTCATTGTTAGATTTATTCGCTTCATTTGAATGATTTGTTCCTTTATTCCTATTGTATATATCACTCCCCCAAGATTGGGCTCTTTTGCTAAAGCCTTCCATGTCATTTTGAATGGTATTTTTAATACTATTCAAATCTACTTTTTCTCCTACCATTTCTAATTTATCCGCACTGGTTTTAGCTTCGGGTAGTACCAACCATAAAACAATATATACAAAAACAGCACCTGGACTAAAGGTAATATCTAATAAATTAGGGAAATCGGGTGCATCCCAAAATTGGAATAAATGCATATGTTTAAAATTCACTACAAAACGAATGAATGGAATTAAAAATAAAATTCTCACTATCCATACTTGAATACCAAAATATTTAGAGAGCCCTGCAGCCACTCCACCAATAATTTTTTTATCAATATCTCTAAAAAGTCTTTTACGTATACCCCCCACTTCTTTTACAGAAGTACTTGGTACTGCAATCCATAATATTAAATAGCCTAGTATGTTTACGCCAATTAAAAAGAACCATAGAATGCGCACTACCAAAGGCTCAATGCCAAAGTAGTTAGCAATACCACTACAAACACCGCCCAATACTTTGTTTTGCTCGTCGCGGTATAATCTTTTAGGTCTATTGCTTGACGAATCAAAATTTGAGTAATTACCGCCACTCGTATTCTGATTATTATTCTGATAATTATTTTGATTTGTACTTTGCTGAGATTGACTTGTACTTGCTTCAAATCCATCTTGGGCTTCAAAATCGGCAGGACGACCAATGCTTGCAATAATTAAGTCGATATCGCCTACTGCTATACATACCGTTCCTTTTTTCAAACGTTCT
>CAINFN010000009.1 GCA_903848125.1 uncultured Bacteroidota bacterium | reverse complement strand
AGCAAAACATAACCATATCAGCATCTTGCTCAAGCGAGCCTGATTCCCTCAAGTCTGATAACATTGGTTTTTTATCGCTTCTCGTTTCAACTGCTCTACTTAGTTGAGCCAAAGCCATTATTGGTATTTCTAATTCTTTTGCTAACCCTTTTAACCCTCGACTTATTTCAGCAATTTCTTGTTCACGATTTTGAATATTTAAACCTGACCGCATTAGTTGTAGATAATCAACTATAATCAATTTAACGCCGTTTTCTTTTACTAATTTTCTTGCTTTCCCTTTTAATTCAAGCAATGAAATATTCGGAGTATCGTCTATATAAATTGGCGCAGTTTCTAACGGGTAGCAATCTTCTTTTAATCGCAAAACCTCATCTTTTGTAAGTTGCTTTTTTACAATTTTTGAAACATTTTGTTCGCTCACATACGATTGCATACGTGCTACCACTTGCTCATTGCTCATCTCTAATGAGAATATCGCTGTTGGTATTTTTCTGTAAATGCTTGGGTGCAAAGCTATCGAAACTGCGAGTGCTGATTTACCCATACCAGGACGACCCGCCAAAATAATCAAATCGCTTTTTTGAAATCCGTTGGTTACGTTATCGAGCATACGCAAACCACTTTCAACGCCAGATTTTATTCCGTGTTCTGATACTTTTATGCTTTCTCTAATTAGTTGTTCGTGAACTGTTGCAACCATTTTAACGTCATAGTGCATCAACTCTTTTAGTGATGAATCCAAATCTTGCTGAATAGCTGCGTATGTGTCGAAAATATCCTCCGTTTCATCAAACGCTTTTTTCACACCATTCGTGCAAACTTGAATTACTTTTCTTTTTAGCGATTGCTGCTGCAATATTCGCAAATGATATTCCACATTCGCAGCCGAAGAAATCGTTGATGTTAGATTGGCTAAGTGGTACGACCCGCCCACCAACTCTAACTCATCTTGCTCTCTTAATCTTTGAGCAACGGTTAATATGTCAATCGGAGAATTATCTTTATACAAAGAACGTATCGCTTTGCAAATAATTTGGTTGCTCTCTACATAAAATAAATCCTCAGAAAAATCATTCATTAAAGTATCAGACAAATGACTTTCGAGCATAATAGCGCCGATAACAGCGTTTTCTAAATCTCTCGCCTGTGGTGCGAGTTTGCCGAAAGTAAATATCGACAAATCAACCTCCTCTTTTTTCTTATTTTTGTAGTTTTTTTCCACGCTTATTTTTTTGCTTTAATTGCTTCGATAATCGTTACGCATACTAATAGTAGTGCAACGAACAGATACACCGCTAATGCAACCGAAATCTTATGATGTTCGCTAATTGTTTCAAATAGTTCTTTCATTGTTTTGTTTTTATGCGCCCAATATTTTGCCTTTTGACTTTATTGTTTCGTTCGGTATCTTGGTTGCGTTAATACCTATCCATGATGTGCAATGCCGTATTGCATCGCTTAAATTCGGATACGTTTTTCCGTATGTATCTTGCTCTGCTATAAATAACGCTACCAATTTTTCGACTTGGTGCGCCGATATATGAAACTTCATTTGCGCTAATTCAACCATTTTTTGATTTGTTTTCAAATCTTTGGAGAACTCTTTTATTGACTTGAATTGTAGCCCGCCAACGTATGAATTTGGCGAAACTTTTTCCAGCTGCGACCAATCCATGTGCTTACCCCATGTATTGTTAAAGCTAATTTTATCGTAACCTAACTCAACCAACCCAGCTTTGTGCAACTCCTGAAAGTTTTTTTTGTACTTTTCGAAATCACCGAAATCTTCTTTGAAAAAATCGAAAGCTATTGCCGATGTAGCATTTGCTGGTTTATTTCTGAAGTGATGCATCAAACAATTTATGTAAATCATTTTCGACATTGCTGATACCCCAACTGCTTCGCTAAATATTTGGTCTATTACGTATAGATTAAATACTTTTAACATGGTATAAATACAAATGGTTGGTCAATAGCTTTCTGCTGCCATTTTTCGCAATCTTCTTTTGAAACCCAAATAATTAAACTTTCTAATTCTTCTTTTGTTGTTTTAACATCGCACGTTTCGCCGTCATCATCGCAACCCTGAATTACAGCATTGCCAACAATAGGATAAGCCCAACCATCCATCATAAACCCTGCTTCAAATTCATGGTAAAGACCATCATCATCTATTAAAAGCCCATCATTATTTTCAAAAGTTAATGGACAAGCGAATAAATTACAATCTT
>CAINFN010000008.1 GCA_903848125.1 uncultured Bacteroidota bacterium | reverse complement strand
TGTTAATGCACCCGTCAAAACATCACTACCTAATAACGGAGCACTTAAAGTATATGCATAACTCGTTGGATCGGCAGCGCCATATACTTTTGTTTGCCCAGATGTTGCTGTAATAGTAATCGGCTTTTGGGTAATTGTAAAATCTACAGTATTTGTACTATTAAAAGTACCAAGGTCTGACAAAGTTAGAACAGCACTAACTTGATAAGTTCCAACTGAAATTGGCCTTAAAGATGAAGGTCCATAAACAGTTGGAAAAACACCAACATAAGTCATTGTATAACTTGGACTTGGATCCAGACTTGTTCCTTGATCAATATTATTAGCAAAACTAAATTGTCGAAAACTATTATATATATAACTTACAGATGTTGGAACAATTGTAATACTCTGCCCCACCCCCTTCACAGAAAGTAGCATCACCCCCAAAATAATATAGAGTATCCTCTTTTTCAATATGATTAAAATATTATGTTTATTTTTAATATATTATAGTATACCTAGCTATATACACAACGAAAAGAGCCCCTCAAGATTGTCTGAAGGGCTCTTTTATACATTATAAAGGCGTTAATTTTTAATTTACTCCATCTACCATAGCTTCTTTAAATACCTTTTGCACCAAACCTTGTAAAACCTTACCCGGTCCTACTTCGGTAAAATGAGTGGCACCGTCGGCTACCATGGCTTGAACGGTTTGTGTCCACTTCACCGCTCCAGTTAATTGAGCAATTAAGTTTTGCTTTATTTCAGCAGGATCAGTGACTGCCTTTGCAACCACATTTTGATAGACAGGACAGATTGGTGTGTTGAATGTAGTGGCTTCAATAGCTGCAGCTAATTCAATTTTTGCAGGGTTCATTAAAGGTGAATGAAACGCTCCACCAACAGGTAACACCAAAGCGCGCTTTGCACCTGCTGCTTTCATTTGCTCACAAGCCACTTCAATTCCTTTGATACTTCCAGATATCACTAATTGACCTGGGCAATTATAATTGGCAGGTACCACTACTTCTCCTGTTTCTTTTTGCACTTGCGCACAAACTTCTTCTACTTTTTCATCGGCCAATACTAATACCGCCGCCATAGTAGAAGCTTGAATTTCACAAGCAGCTTGCATTGCTTTGGCACGCACACTTACTAATCGTAATGCATCTTCAAAACTTAAAGATTTATTAGCCACTAGTGCGCTAAACTCTCCTAGGCTATGACCAGCTACCATATCGGGAACGACTGCATTTTCTGCAGGCATGGTTAAATAAGCAATTACTGAATGTATAAAAATAGCAGGCTGCGTTACATTGGTTTGCTTTAACTGCTCATCGGTTCCAGTGAACATAATATCACTTATTCTAAAGCCTAAAATTTCATTGGCTTTTTCAAACATTTCTTTTGCAGTAGCATTGCTCTCGTATAAGTTTTTACCCATTCCAACAAATTGACTTCCTTGTCCTGGGAATACAAATGCATTTTTTGACATGTACAATGATTTGTACAAAACTAAATAAAAATGGCGAAGTTTACTTCGCCATTCATTTATTACCTACTAATTTATCACATCCAAAAACCTATTCGTTTATATCTAAATATTTTAAGAATTCCATCTTCTTTTTTTCCTCTAGAAACTTACCACCATAAAAACTAGTAATGGTGTTAGAGCTATCGTCCTTCACTCCTCTACTAGATACGCATAAATGCTTGGCATCCATCATTACCGCCACATCTTGTGTTTGCAATACAGTTTGTAATGCTTTACCAATTTGCATGGTCAAACGCTCTTGCACTTGTGGACGTTTTGAAAAATATTCTACCAATCTATTTAACTTACTTAATCCAATTACTTTACCACTGCTTATATAAGCCACATGTGCTTTACCAAAAAATGGAACAAAGTGGTGCTCACAGTTGGTATAAAAATTAATATTCTTTTCTACCAACATTTCATTGTACTGAAATTTGTTTTCAAACAAAGTCATGCTTGGCATGTTCGCAGGATTTAACCCTTGAAATAATTCTTTCACATACATTTTAGCAACTCGTACTGGTGTTCCTCTTAAGCTATCATCACGCAAGTCCATTCCTAAAATTTCCATGATGGCTTTAAAATGCGGCGCTATGGCTGCTATCTTTTCTTCATCAGTCTTATCAAAGGCATCAGCACGCAATGGCGTATCTACCGAACTTGCTTTATGTTCGTCACCCATTTCTTCTATCAATAAATTACTTAAATCGATATGCTCTTCCTTAAGCGGGATAGTCGACAAAGTTTCTTTCTGTTTCATACAACCTAATTTTTAATTCTAAATCTTTGTTGATACGTGGTCTTAATAAATTATAAATAACTATCGCAATATTTTCTGCAGTAGGATTTAAATTTTTAAATGCGTCGGTATCTAAGTTTAAATTTTTATGATCAAATCGGGATACAATTTCTTCTTTTACAATTGTACTTAAGTCTTTGGTGTTGATTACAAAACCGGTTTTCGGATCTGGCACTCCATTTACTTGTACAATTAATTCGTAATTATGTCCGTGGTAATTTGGATTGGCACAGGGTCCAAAAACAGCTAAGTTTTCTTCGGTGGTCCATTCGGCACAAAACAATCTGTGCGCGGCATTGAAATGTTCTTTTCTAAAAACCGCTACTTTATGTTCCATGTTTCCAAATTAAGAGGACAAAGTTACAATAATAATAACGCGATTGAATTGAATTTGTTTAATCTTAACAAGAAAAAGTTAAACGTTTAAGAAATTTATCTTTTTTCGACAAAATTTTGAAACAGAAATAAGCCCAAAGGCCTACTAACCAAAGTATTCCACGAATATGCGAGGTGTCTCATACAGTTTTATGCTATGTAGTTGAACCTCAGTAGGAATATGGGGTTGTAATTGCTGCCAAATGGCTATGACTAAATTCTCGGTACTACACATTTTACCCTGCATAAAGGGCACGTCTACATTTAAATTCTTATGATCTAATTCATCTATGATGTATTTATTGATAATAACGCTCAACTTTTTTACATCATATAAAAAACCTGTTTCCGGATTGGGAGTGCCTTTTATCGTTACAAATAATTCATAATTGTGCCCATGCCAATTTTCATTCGCGCATGCCCCAAATACTTCCTCATTCTTTTCCTTGCTCCAATTAGGATTAGCCAATTTATGTGCAGCATTAAAATGTTCCGCCCTTGTCAAATACACCATGAGTCCAAAATTTTTGTAAAGATATAAATTTGATAGGCAACTTAACCATTTTTCACAGGCCTTTACCGACCTTTGTACCATGCGTGTAATTATTACAGCGGCTACCAATGGGGAATGGATGCCAAGTTTTCAAAAAATTAACCCCGCTTTTGCAACTAACAACAAACGTTTTTCGGTGGGATTTCACGAATCGGGTATTGGCTTACTTGCAAGTAGTGTTTCATTAATGAAAATGTTTGTTCAAGAAACCCCTAGCCTTATTATTCAAGTTGGTATCTGTGGTTGTTTTGATAAAAAGATACCTCTGGGTAAAGTGTTTGCAGTAAAAGATGATTTTGCAGGAGATATTGGTGTGGTAGAAAATAAAATTTGGAAAGATTTATTTGATTTAAAATTGGATAAGCCCAATGATGCCCCTTATGAAAAAAAGTCCTTGCCTAATCCTTGGCTTAAGCAAT
The DNA here is from genome assembly GCA_903848125.1 of uncultured Bacteroidota bacterium. GTDB lineage: Bacteria > Bacteroidota > Bacteroidia > Chitinophagales > Chitinophagaceae > Sediminibacterium. The sequence goes on along the minus strand of CAINFN010000008.1, from coordinate 4,991 downwards.
ACAATGTTTTAAATCTACCCACAAAAAAAGCAGTTACGGTTAATACCATTAGCACCGATAAAAATAAAATAGAATTATACAGTGGACGTTATAAAGCTGCTCTAGAATCCATGGAGGGAGCGGCTTTACATTATATAGGTCGTGATTTAAATATCCCATTTATACAAATTCGCGCAGTTTCTAATTATGTGGGTGAAAGAAATAAAGCCAAGTGGAAAATGAAAGAAGCGATTTATAATTTAAATGAAACTTTGTTGCAATACTTAGATGCACTTCATAAACTGCCTAACCATGCCTGAGTTTGAAATGGGTTTTTCACCCTGCCCTAATGATACTTTTATTTTTGATGCTTTAGTAAATCAAAAAATAGATACCCAAGGATATACTTTTAAAGTGCATTTACAAGATGTGCAAACTTTAAACGAATGGGCCATTGCAGGCAAACTTCCTTTTTCAAAAATTAGTTATGGCGTTTGGCCAGTGGTAAAAAATAAGTATAGTTTATTAAATAGTGGAGGTGCTTTAGGTAAGGGCGTCGGACCCTTATTAATTTATAAAGAAGATAAGAGCAAGCCAGGAGGCAAGCCCAATATAGATTTGATGCGTGTAGCCATCCCTGGCATGAACACCACTGCTCATTTACTTTTTAGCCTAGCTTTTCCAAATGTGCACAATAAAACATTTTTAGTTTTCAATGATATCGAAGAAGCGGTATTAACTGGCAAAGTAGATGCAGGTGTGATCATTCATGAAAATCGTTTTACCTATGCTTCTAAAGGCTTAAGCAAATGGATGGACCTGGGTACTTATTTTGAAGAAACTTATAATGCACCAATTCCACTTGGAGGCATTATTGCAAGAAATGATATCGACCCTAATGATATTAAAACATTGGATAGATTGATTAAAGAAAGTGTACAATATGCATTCGACAATAGTTACAAAATTTTACCTGATTATGTAAAATTGCATTCTCAAGAAATGTCTGAAGATGTCATGCGTCAGCACATCAATTTATATGTGAACGATTTTAGTATTGATATGGGAGCTACCGGCAAAAAAGCGATTGCGCAATTAGAAAAAACCTATTCAAGTATAGTTAAATAGTTGCTTTAATTATTTTTTAAATAACTACTTTACTATTTTTTTACACTTAATTACTATTCCTTCAACGCTTTTGCATACGCTGCAAGCACACGCTCACGCGCTACTTCATGCACTACAATGGGCTGTGGATAAGTCAAGGAATCAAATTCAGGCACCCAATGTCTAATGTATTTTAATTCTTTATCAAACTTCTCTGTTTGTAATCGTGGATTAAACACTCTAAAATAAGGTGCTGCATCACATCCACTTCCACTGGCCCACTGCCAACCCCCATTGTTTGCAGCTAAATCAAAGTCTAATAATTTTTGTGCAAAATAGGCTTCGCCCCAACGCCAATCAATTAATAAATGCTTGGTTAAAAAGCTAGCTACAATCATGCGCACTCTATTGTGCATAAAACCTGTTGTATTTAATTCACGCATACCAGCATCTACAATAGGATAACCTGTGCGCCCTTCACACCAAGCTTTAAATTCTTTTTCATTGTTTCTCCACTCTATAAAATCATATTTAGGTTTGAATGATTTTCCTTCTGCCACTTGTGGGAAATGCCATAAAATCATATGATAAAAATCGCGCCAAATTAATTCATTAAAAAAAGTAGCATTTAAACTTTGGGTTTCTAAGGCTAAAGTTCTTGCTGATATGGTTCCAAAACGTAAATGCACACTTAAATGAGTGGTGGCATTTAAGGCAGGGAAATTTCTTTGCTCTGTATAATTTTTTACCAGCTTAGTATCATAGCTCATTGGAGGAATGACTAAATCGGTTTTTTCAAAACCAATTTCTTTTAAAGTGGGTAATTTAAACGCCTTGGTATCTAAAAAATAATCGAGTAATTTTTCGGAAGGATATTTTTTAGGAATTTTCTGCGCCCAAACAGCTCTCCACTTATTGGCATAAGGAGTATAAATGGTATAAGGCTTGCCATCATCTTTAGTCACTTCGTCTTTTTCAAAAATAACTTGATCTTTATAATGATGATAGCTTGCGCCATTTTTTAAAGCCAGTGATTCAATAGATTTATCTCTTGCATTGGCTTTAGGACCATAATCATGATTGGTATAAACAGAGGCTACCTTAAATTCAGCAAATAATTTTTCAAATACTTCTATAGGCTTTCCATATTCAACCCAAAGCGATTTTCCTTTAGCCACTAAATCGGTTTGTAATCGAGTCAAGGTTTGATGTATAAAATCGACCCTTTTATCTGCCTTATATTCCGATTGACTTAAAATAGTTTTATCAAAAACAAATATGGGCAACACCTGATGCCCTTCAAGTTTTGCTTGATAAAGCGCATAATACAACCCAGCATTATCCTGCCATCTTAAATCTCTTCTAAACCAAAAAACGGAAATAGGCTGTTTCATGCTTGTTTAACAATTAAAAACTTAAATAGTTGGCAATAATATTTAATTTTAGGAATGCAAATTAGCAAAATAATTGAAGCACTCGAAAATTGGGCACCCTTGGCTTGGCAAGAAAGTTATGACAATGCAGGCCTTATTGTTGGCCATCCCGAAAATAGTTGTACCGGCGTCCTTTGCTCTTTGGATTGTACAGAAGCCGTCATTGATGAAGCCATTTCCAAAGGTTGCAACCTAATAGTTAGTCATCACCCTATTGTTTTTAAAGGGGTGAAGCAATTCAATAGCAATGATTATGTATCCAGGGTAGTCATCAAAGCCATCCAAAACAACATTGCCCTTTATGCGATTCATACCAATTTAGATAGCTTACTTGACGGGGTGAATAAAACCCTGGCAGATCGTCTACATTTAGAAAATAGAAGAATTTTGAGCCCTAAGGCAGATTTTATAGACCAAAATGGGGGTAAAATTGGATCGGGATTAATTGGAGAGCTACCCCTAGATACTGACGAGGTCGAATTTTTAAAATGGATCAAAGAAAAGCTGAACTTGTCGGTACTAAAACATACGAATTTTACAAAAAAGCCATTGAAAACCATCGCTTTATGTGGAGGTTCGGGTAGTTTTTTGATAGCCGATGCCAAAGCACAAAAAGCCGATTGTTTTATCACAAGCGACCTTAAATACCACGACTTTTTTGAGGCAGATGGACTAATTTTACTGGTTGACATAGGCCATTGGGAAAGCGAACAATGGGTGGCTTCCCTAATTGTTGCTTATTTGAAGCCGAAATTCCCTACCTTTGACGTCCTCGAATCCTTGGTAAATACACAACCTGTATCCTACCTTAAAGATTGAGGTTCACATAATTAAGACCATCCAAATAAATTTTTAAATATGGCATCAGTCAAAGACTTTTCAGTAGAAGAAAAATTAGTAAATCTTTACAGACTTCAAAAAGTTGATAGCAGTATCGATGAAATTGAAATTCTTCGTGGTGAATTACCAATGGAAGTAAAAGATTTAGAAGATGAAGTGTTGGGTTTGCAAAATAGACAAACAAGAATTGAAGAAGAAATTAATGGCATTACTGAATTTATCGAAGAGAAAAAAGCTGCGATAAAAGCCAGTGAAGAATTAATTGCTAAATACGAGAAACAAAGCGAGAATGTTAAAAACAATCGCGAATTCGAGGCGATCAATAAGGAATTAGAAATGCAAGGTTTAGAGATTAAATTGGGCGAAAAACACATTCGTGATGCAAATGAAGAATTAGGCGAAAAAATTAAGGTGTTAGATGCTGCTAAAAAAACCATTGCTGTTAAAGATGGCGTATTAACACACAAGAAAAGTGAATTAGAGAAAATTATCGCTGATACAGAAATTGAAGAGAAAGAATTAAGAAAAAATAGCGAAGATGCCCGTGCACATATTGACGAGCGTTTATTATACAGCTACGACCGTATCAGAAACAGCTACCACAATGGCCTAGCCGTAGTAACTGTTGAAAGAGATGCTTGCGGTGGTTGTTTTAACTCTATTCCTCCTCAACGTCAAAGCGAAATTCGCTTGCACAAAAAGATTATCGTTTGCGAAAACTGTGGTCGTATTTTGGTGGAAGAAGAATTAGCCAACGTTCCAGTTAAGAAATAATTAGAACCAATCCTATTATAAGGCTCCGAAATACTCGGGGCCTTTTTTTTGCCCTTACCCGTATCCTTGGCTTGTAGAAAAAATTTGTACATCATTTAGGGGTAGTGTATATTGCAGTAAGCGATGTTAACTAAATTAGAAATTCAAAACTACATACTGATAGATCACTTATCGATTGATTTATCCAGCCAACTTTCCGTTATCACTGGAGAAACGGGAGCTGGTAAAAGTATTATTATGGGTGCCCTTGGACTTATTTTAGGTGACAGAGCAGATAGTACTGTTTGCAGAGATGATGCTAAAAAATGTTTTATCGAAGGTGTGTTTCAACTTACTAATAAAAATCAATACGCTGCTTTTTTTACTGAACACGAAATTGAATTAGCTGACGAGCTAATTATCAGAAGAGAAATTAGTGCACAAGGAAAATCCAGGGCTTTTATTAATGATACGCCTATTACACTTACTATTCTAAAAGAGTTAACTAGCAAATTGGTTGACTTGCACCAGCAATTTGATACCCTTACACTTGGCGACACCGATTTTCAAAGAACAGTCATCGACGCCCTTGCTAATGTTCAAAAAGAATTAGCCAGCTATCAAAGCATTTACTCAGAATGGAAAGAAAACGAGAAGAAATTACAGCAACTAATTATTGAAAGAGAAAACTTTGAAAAAACAGAAAGCTATAAAAAACATTTACTCGACGAACTGGCTGAATTAAATTTAAAAGAAAATGAACTAGAACAGCTTGAGCAAGAATTAAAATTTTTAGAAAACACAGCTAGTATTAAAACGCAATTGGCGCAAAGTCTTCATTTGTTAGATGCTTCCGATAATCCAATTGTTCAACAATTA
>CAINFN010000007.1 GCA_903848125.1 uncultured Bacteroidota bacterium | reverse complement strand
AAAATCTCAAAGCTGCCTTTTTCATCATTGTATAATTTAAAACTGCTTAAAGGAATAAGCTGTGGGTCATAAAGTTACTAATTCTTTCCTATTGATTCTTGTTTTTAAAAGCCAATTTATATAGCATTATTCGTATATTAGTAAGAGGGATTTTAATACGATTTAAATAAATATAAATTATTTATGAAATACACCAATTGCTTACTATTGTCAATAAGTTTGGCAGCCATGGCAATATTTATTACTGTAGATGCAAAATCTCAAAATAGCCCCATTCATTGGCAAAAAATTGCGAATGGAGTTTGGAAAACCGAGGTAGGCAAACCAGAAAAAAATAATTTATTAACGATTGCAGGGGTAGGGCCAAAAATATCGGCCATTAATAAAATGTCAATAGCAAAATTCCCCCTTGAAGAAAATGAAATTAAAGTAGAAGTATATGATGGTAAAACCTATTTAAGATTCCCGCTTAATCAAAATGAAAAAATATTTGGACTAGGATTAAATTTTAAAACGGTAGAACAAAGAGGACGTATTTTGAGATTACATGAAGACCATTATGATGGAATTGACAATGGTCGATCTCACGCTCCTATCCCATTTTATGTATCTTCTAAAGGTTATGGTATTTTTATTAATTCAGCCAGGTATATAGATATTTGGGTGGGCACTGGCGTACGAGCAGAAAGTAAAAATGCACCCAAAGCCAGAGACCGCAATACAGACCCCAAATGGTCGGCTTCTCCCTATTCAGACAATGTTGAAATTTTAGTGCCTACCGAAGGGGTTGAATTGTATGTATTTGGTGGACCTAGCACACTAGATGCAGTAAGTAGATTTAATTTATACCAAGGTGGTGGCAGCTTGCCTCCAAAATGGGGTTTAGGATTTTGGCATCGAACACCTACTTTATTCAATGATAGTTTATTATTAAATGAAGTGGATGGCTTTACAAAGCATCAATTTCCATTAACAGTCATTGGCTTAGAACCTGGCTGGCAAAGTAAAGCCTACCCATGTACCTACGAGTGGGACAGTAAGCGTTTTCCAGACCCAAAAGGTTTAATCAATCAATTAAAAGACAAAGGGATTTATACGAATCTTTGGATCAACCCATACATTTCTCCTGAATCAAATTTAATAAAAGCCTTGCAACCCTACACGGCGTCACATACCGTATGGTCGGGCTATGTACCAGATTATTCGATGAAACAAACCAATACCATCATAGGTAATCATCTTAAGAAAAATTTATTGGACATAGGTGTAAGCGGATTTAAAATGGATGAGAATGATGGTTTTGATTTTTGGCTTTGGCCGGATGTAGCCAAATTTCCTTCAGGTATGCCTGCAGAAATAATGAGACAAACCTATGGGATGATGATGCAAAAATTAAATACTAAATTATATCGTGCCGAAAACAAAAGAACTTATGGATTGGTAAGGGGAACCAACGCAGGTGCTACCTCCTTCCCTTTTGTTATTTACAACGATTATTATAGCCATCGTGATTTTATTACCGCCTTAATTAATAGTTCATTTATTGGCACTTTATGGACACCAGAAGTAAGAAGTTCTGGTTCGGCCGAAGATTGGCTGCGCAGAATGCAAACAGTTTGTTTTTCACCGATTGCTATGTTAAACGCCTGGGCAGATGGCACCAAGCCATGGACCTTTCCTGAAGTAGAAAAAGAAGTGGCAGAGGTGGCCAATTTAAGAATGCAACTAATTCCTTATCTATATACTTGCTTTGCAGATTATGCTTTTTATGGGCGTCCTCCTTTTAGAGCCATGAACTTAGTAGATGGTTTTACATCCAACAATGAAATAAAAGACCAATATATGGTGGGAGATAACTTATTAATTGCTCCCTTATTTACAGGAGAAACAAGTAGGAAAGTAAGCTTACCTGCAGGAAAGTGGTATGATTTTTACACAGGCAAGTTGGCGGGCGAAGCTGAAATAATAACAGTAGCTCCAGGATTAGCGCATATTCCAGTTTTTGTTCGAAATGGTGGCATTGTTCCAATGGCTGTTAACAATAAAGTAGCAGAAGGGAAATTTGATTTAGTGATTCGCTATTATGGCAATAAAGAAACAAGTTATCAATTATATGACGATGATGGAAAAACTTTTGACTATGAAAAAGGTGTATTTTCATGGAGAAATATTGTAGTAAAAAAATATCCGCAAGGAAAATTATTTGGCACTATTTCTAATGCTGAAAAAAACAAACCGGATAATATAGGAAATGTAACCTGGGAATTTAAAACGAATTAAATAATAGTATGAATTTTAAGACAATTGGCAATAATATAGTTAACAATAATAAAATTGCTGCAAGCATTTGGTTTGGCTTGGTAGTAATAGCTTTAATGAATGCCTACAATCATCAGGCATACAATAACTTTATAATTTTTAGGCAATCATTTTTCCATTTATTAAATAAAACCAATTTATATGTAGAATATGTAGCACAATATGCCGATCATTACTACTATAGCCCAAGTTTTGCAGCGCTTATAATACCCTTCTCCATCCTACCTTTTTCAATTTCAATATTTGCTTGGGGCCTATTTGACGCCTGGATTTTGTATTATGCCATCCGACAACTACCAATTAGCTCAAAAAATCAAAACTTTATATTGATTTTTTCAGCAAATGAAATGATGAATGCTACTTCTAATTTACAAAGCAATGGGCTTACAGCAGCAACCATTATACTTTCGTTTGTATATATTATAAAACAAAAGGAAACGCAATCTGCATTGATGATGCTACTAGGCTTTTTTGTTAAATTATATAGTATCACTGGGCTTGCTTTTTTCTTTTTTACAAACAAGAAAAAGAAGTTCATTATCTCCTTTATAGTATGCGCCATTGGACTTATTTTACTTCCCTTATTATTTACTAGTCCTGCTTTTTTAATGCAAAGCTACCAAGATTGGTTTGCCGCCTTGTCACTGAAGTCCAATTTTGACATCACGATATCTATGTATCACAATATGGTAGACATAACTTTGCAGGGCATGGTAAAAAGGGTATTCAATTTGCCCAATCTAAATAAATGGATTTTTATAATACCAGGTTTACTCATTTTTGGCGCCCAATACCTGTATTTTAAACATTTTAGTAATCCTATATATAGGCTTTATATATTGTGCTCTGTTTTATTATTTATTATTGTGTTTAATACCGGAACAGAGTCGCCAACCTATATTTTAGGTGTGCCAGCCATTTGTTTATGGTATGTACTGCAAGAAAAAAATAAGCTTACTACCAGCCTATTCATTGTAGCCCTGTTTTTTTCAAGTTTTTCTTACTCAGATATTTTAACGCCCTATGTAAGAAATCATATAATGATGCCTTATGCGTTAAAAGTGGTAGGCTGTTTTTTAATTTGGGTAGTGATAGCTATCCAAATATTTACACGTCAGTTTTTAAAGATGGGGAGTGTGTCTGAAAAAGGATAGTTTTTACTTTAAATTTGTATGTCGTCAAAGAAAGTGGACAGTTTAGTTGTAGAGGGTTTCGTTGTTTAAATGTAGGATTTTTTCTTTTAAAAATAGTTGTTTTCGTCTTTTTAGGGACTGTTGTTTAATGAGTGCTCTTTT
>CAINFN010000006.1 GCA_903848125.1 uncultured Bacteroidota bacterium | reverse complement strand
TTTGGCGAAGCGGTTGTTGTTGTTGACATGTTCAATTTCTATTTCAGTGCAAAAATATTGGCTATCAAGGATATTCGTATCAAAAAGCCGGGTTTTTTTTAGATTTATCTTCCACAAATTCAGGGGGTTAGCCTATCCAGTGAAGAAAGACAAAAAGGTAAATCCAAAGTATATCTACAAAATGCCAGTAGGTGGATAGCAATTCTACCGGCAAGGTATTTTCTGGGTTGTTTTTGGCTGATAAAGACTTAAAACGCACCCCAAAGATGGCTATTACCCCTCCTAAAACGTGTAATAGGTGCAAAATGGTAATCACAAACAAAAAAGAGGCTGCCGAATTGCTTTTTGGACCCGTTAAAGCAATATTATTGGCTTGAAGCATCATAAAGCCTTTGTATTGTAAAAGCATAAATACGACTCCCAAAATAGCGGTAACACTCAAAAATCCTCTGTAAGGATTTTGAAGGCCTTCCTTGGCCTTTTTTACTGCCATTTGAATGGTAAAGCTACTGAGCAATATGACCACTGTAGAGATAAAGAACACTTTAGGTAATTCAAAATCTAACCAATTGGATTGGCTCTTTTTAACAATATAAGCACTGGTTAATCCAGCAAACATCATCACAATGCTACCGAGTCCAGCATATAAATACATCTTTTGAGGATGTATTTTATTTTTTGTTTTTAATTCAGTTGCCATAATATAATTTTTATAATTTATCTGCTAGTAAGGCTAAATAAACAATGGGTAAATAAATATAACTGCTAAACATCACTCTACGGGCAGCAGGTACCCCCCTATTTTGATACAATCTCACACACTGTACCACCATAAAAATATTAGCTACTAGTAAAATCCACATACTTACAGCGCCTGTTAAGTTTAAATAATGTGGTAAGAAACCAATAGGTATCATTAACACCGAATACATAATGCATTGAATGGCTGTAAAACGGGTAGGTCCTTCTTTAGCAGGTAATAATTTAAAACCTACTCTAGCATAATCGGCATGCGTTACCCAAGCAATGGCCCAAAAATGGGGGAACTGCCATATGAATTGAATTAAGAATAAAGCTAAACCTGCATAAGCAAAATCGTCATTGCCTGCTACCCATCCAATTAAACAAGGAAGGGCTCCAGGAAAAGCGCCCACTAAAACAGCAATCGAATTTATTTTTTTTAGTGGCGTATAAATAAATGCATACAAGAATAAACTAAAAGCAGAAAGCAATGCAGAGGAGAAATTAAAATACTTCCACATAATGGCTATTCCTACAACACCAGTAATAATAGCAAAAGTATAGGCTGTTTGTTGAGACATTCTACCTGAAGCTACAGGACGATTCGCAGTACGTTTCATTTGCGCATCCGTATCTTTTTCTACTGCTTGGTTGATGGCGTTGGCACTTCCTGTGGTACATAAACCCGCAAAAGTTAAAAGAAAAATCATGGTCCAATCATAAGCCATCACCTTAGGTGCTAACATATAACAAATTACACAAGTAAACACCACTGTAAAACTCAGGGTGAATTTCATTAACTGTGCGTAATTAGTAAGTGTTTGTTTCAATTAGAAATGTTTTTCAAAACTATGATTCAACAAAAAGGAAGTTAAAATTCAATGCTATCAAATTACAATGCCCTGAAATCAGGGCATTGTAAAACTGAATATATTTTATCTAGTGTGTGTTGGTTTCATCCTCACCCACTGGAGTAGTTTGTGGAATAAAGTCATGTCCATCTTTACCGTAATCATAAGGCCAACGGTGTACTTCTGGTATTTCACCAGGCCAGTTACCATGACCAGGACGAATAGGTGTAGTCCACTCTAAAGTATTAGACTCCCATGGATTTAACACGGTTACTTTACGTCCTTTGAATATAGAGTAGAAGAAATTGATTAAGAATAAAATTTGTGTTGCAAAAACAATCATTGCTACGGTACTAATAAAACGATTTAGTTCTGCAAATTGTTTAAAGCTTTCCCAAATGCTAAAATCAAAATAACGACGAGGCATGCCCGCTAAACCTTGGTAATGCATTGGCCAGAAAATTAAGTAGGCACCTGCTATAGTAATCCAAAAGTGAACATAACCTAAAGTATTGTTTAAGTAGCGGCCATACATTTTAGGGAACCAGTGGTATACCCCGGCAAACATTCCAAACATGGAGGCCACCCCCATTACAATATGGAAATGCGCTACCACAAAATAACTATCGTGTAAATAAATATCTAATGCAGCGTTACCCAACCAAATACCTGTTAAACCACCAGAGATAAATAAACTTACAAATCCGATAGCGAACAACATACCAGGTGTGAAACGAATATTACCTCTCCATAAAGTAGTTAACCAGTTAAATACTTTGATAGCAGAAGGCACCGCAATTAATAAAGTTAATAAAACGAACACCGATCCTAAGAATGGGTTTAATCCTGTAACGAACATATGATGCGCCCAAACCAAGAAGGCTAAGATGGCAATAGCGAATAAAGAGCCCAACATAGCCATATAACCAAAGATAGGTTTACGAGAATTCACAGACATGATTTCAGAAACCATACCCATGGCTGGTAATAAGATAATGTATACCTCGGGGTGACCCAAGAACCAGAATAAGTGTTGGAATAAAATGGCAGAACCACCTTCGTTAGATAAAGCACCTACGCCATTTACATAAATATCAGAAAGATAAAAACTAGTACCAAAGTTTCTATCAAAAATTAATAAGATCATACCAGACAACAATACAGGGAAAGACAATACGCCTAATACTGCCGTAAAGAATAAAGCCCAAATGGTTAAAGGCAAACGCGTCATGCTCATTCCTTTCGTACGCATATTTAAAATGGTAGCGATATAATTTAAACCACCCAATAATGAAGAGACAACGAATAAGGCCATTGAAATAATCCATAAGTCCATACCTGATTTAGAACCAGGAGAGGCATCATGTAATGCAGACAAAGGAGGATAAGCCGTCCAACCACCACTAAAGGGTCCTGTTTCTACAAATAAAGAAGATAACATGATTACACTAGCAGTAAAAAAGAACCAATAGCTTAACATATTCATAAAAGGAGACGCCATATCGCGTGCACCCACTTGAAGCGGAATTAAAAAGTTAGCGAAGGTACCCGACAAACCTGCTGTTAATACAAAGAATACCAATACGGTTCCGTGCGTGGTTACTAAAGCATAGTAAGCTTCTGGTGTAATTTGACCACCTTTCGCCCATTTACCTAAAAGAGATTCCAACCAAGGAAAACTTGCATCAGGATAACCTAATTGCAAACGGAATAATACGCTCATTAAACCACCTAATACTGCCCAAACCATTCCTGTGATCAAGAATTGCTTCGCGATCATTTTATGGTCTTGACTAAATACATATTTAGTTAAGAAAGTTTCATGATGTTCATGATGACCATGGTCATCATGTCCGTGACTTTCATGACCGTGTAATGCTGCTTCGTGACTCATACCTTTTATTTAAATAATTTTAATCTTAATCTTTATTACATTTTTGCAGCAGTGGCTTTAGCCGTACTATCTGCTTTCACTGGCACTGCTGTCGGATCTTTTTCCGGGAAGGCAGTAAAGTATTGTGGCTTTTGTTTCGCCATCCACAAATCATATTCATCTTGATCTACTACTTCAATAATTCCTTTCATAGAGTAGTGACCGTTGCCACACATTTGATCGCATGAAATTTCATAAGCGAAATTAGGGTTGCCCGTTTTTTCACGCATTTCTTTAGTCGTGTAGATAGGCGTAAACCACATGGTGGTAGGAATACCAGGCACTGCATCCATTTTTAAACGGAAGTGTGTTAAACCCACATCATGAATTACATCTCTTGATCCTATGATTAATTTAACAGGCTGACCTTTCACCACGTACATGGCTTGTTCAGTTTGAATATCGTCTTGAGCATATTTATCATCCCAAATAATACCTACTGAGTTGGTAGCAGGATCAATGTTCTTGTAATATTTTTTTCCAAAGATGTGATCCTTGCCTGGGTAACGGTAAATCCAACCAAATTGTTTTCCCGTCACTTCTATCACATTGGCATTTTTAGGAGGCTCGCCAGTAAAGAAGAACCAGTTACGTAAACCAAACACTACTAAAACAGTAAGTGCAATAGCAGGAATGGCTGTCCATATTAATTCTAGTTTAGTACTGTGTGCAAAAAAGAAAACTTTACGATTTTTATCTTCTTGGTATTTAAAGGCAAACCAAAATAATAAAACTTGAGTGATCACAAATACAATTCCTGTAATAATTAAAGTTACAAAAAGCATTTGATCTACTTTCTCCCCTTGAATGCTTGCAGCACCTTGTGCCAATTGGGTTTTACCATAGTAGGCTTTATTACAAACGTAAATACCAATGAAACCAAGGACCAAAAAAGCAACCATCAAAAATCCGTTGATTTTGTGGTTTTGTTGACGACTGGCTTCTTCTCCTTTTAAAATAGATACGTATTCACTTGCTTTGGCAATTTGAAAAATTACCACATAAATGAAGGCGATGATTGCAACAGATAAAATTAAACTCATAATTCGTTTTTTCTAAATCAATAATTAAACTTGAGGAATAATACTTTCTTTTAGGAATGGGTGGTATTTTGCAATCAAAGGCTTGCTTGCCAAAGAACGCGCCACCATTAAAATCATCACCCCAACAAAGAAGGATAAAATACCAAAATCCAACCAACCTAAACTCACGTGCTCTTTCATTAAACTTCCCATCACCATTTGGTAGAAATCAATCCAATGTCCAAATAAAATAAGCACAGCCATAAACGCCATTAAAGTAAAATTACGTTTGGCAGAGCGTTTCATTAATATAATCAATGGACAAAAGAAGTTGACAAATAAGTTTAAGAAGAAAATGGGTTTGTAAGCTCCTTGTACACGATGCTTAAAGTAAACTGTTTCTTCAGGAATATTTGCATACCAAATAAGCATGTATTGAGAGAACCATAAATAAGTCCAGAAGATAGAAAACGCAAACATGAATTTACCTACATCATGTAAGTGTTCGCTGTTAGACAATTCCATATAGCCTTTGTTTTTCATGTAGATTAACCAAAGCGCTATTAAAGCCATACCTGCAACAAATGAACTTGCAAAAGTATACCAGCTATACATGGTCGAATACCAATGTGCATCAATACTCATTAACCATAACCAAGG
>CAINFN010000005.1 GCA_903848125.1 uncultured Bacteroidota bacterium | reverse complement strand
TTTTCATACATGTAAAAGTAAAGCTTCTGGGAAAGATTTAGACCAATTGGGCTTTCTATTTTTTACCTAGAGCAAGCTGAAACTCATACAAGAGAAACTTGATTAAATTTTAGTATTTAATGAAAATTAATTTGAACTTTACCAGAGGATTTAACACTTTAATAGCGTGTTTAATCTTTATTAAAAATTTCGTATCATTATTACACAATTGAAAATTAAACCTATTTAAAACTATGACAAAGATATTAGCTAACAATACTTTCGTGCATCATGTACTTTTTTATTTAAAAAATCCGAATGCAGAAGCAGATAGAAATAAATTTATAGAAGGGGTAAAATTACTTTCAACCATTACCACCATTCAACAATTACATTTAGGTACACCTACTGTTTCAAAAAGAGAAGTAGTGATTTCAGATTATACCTTTTCCTTACTTTGTATTTTCAATTCAGCGGAAGAAGAAGAATCATATCAAATCGATCCCATTCACGATCAGTTTAAAAATGATTATGCGCACTTATGGGAAAAAGTAGTGATATACGATTCGCCTAATTGTTTCCCATCTTAATTACCAAAAGCGAATATACAAGGCCGCTACCAAACCAAGCACAATGATGATCATTGCCAAATGTGCATTGGATAATTGATAGCGAGTAGTGTCTTGTACTAAATCATTTTCATGAGTTTGTCCCTTAGTGTCAATGAAGCTCACTACAATCATGGTAAGCATGGTAAATGCAAATACCAATCCCATTTGAATTAAATAGGGTATTTCAAATCCCCCATGCCCATTGGTATAAGCAGTATATATAAGAGTTTCATTTCCTGCCCATCCAACAATAAATTTATCAAATACGATGGATAAAATAACGCCTACAATAATACCTGTAATGGCAGCTTTTGAGGTTGCTTTCTTCCAAAAAAATCCAAGTAAAAAAACAGGGAAAATAGCAGGTGAGATATAGCCAGTATATTTTTGAATAAATTCAAAACCACCTTTACCTCCAATACCTAATGTATCTTGCCAATTGATAATGATGGCTATGATTAATGAAACAATAATGATACCACGGCCTATTGATACAGTTTTTTTATCCGAGGCTTCTCTATTAATATACTTTTTATAAATATCTAAAGAATAAATAGTAGATATACTATTGGCTTTGCCAGCCAATGAGGCAACTATAGCTGCTGTCAAAGCCGCCATGGATAAGCCTTTTAAGCCAATTGGTAAAAATCCAACAACAGATGAATACGCATTGTCCTGATTCAAGGTACCATTGCTTAACATTTGTTGTTGCAACGCTCCATTTTGATACAATACATAAGCTGCAATCCCTGGCAATACCACTAATATCGGCATCAACAATTTTAAAAAAGCAGCAAATAAAATACCAGTTCTTGCTGTTTTTAAATCTGCCCCCAAAGCTCTTTGCGTAATGTATTGATTGCAACCCCAATAATTTAAATTGGCAATCCACATACCCGCAGCCATCATGGCTAAGCCTGGTAAACTAGAGTAATCATCAATTTGTTTTTGTGTTGCGCCTGTACTTGGTTTGTCAAAAATCATTTTAAAATGATCTGGTGCTACTTTTAATAAATGATTAAATCCTGCAATGGCATTGCTGCCATACCCATACTTTTCACCCACCACTGTTAAAGCAATATAAGAAGTAATAAAGCCCCCAATAATTAATACCATCACTTGTATTACATCGGTGTATCCAATTACCTTCATTCCTCCTAAGGTGATAAACAATGCGAAAACGGCAAGCCCAATCATGATTAAATGAAAATTGGCGCCGCCTGTTAAATTATTGATAGCAATAGCGCCTAAGTATAAGATAGAAGTGAGGTTGACGAATATGTATAAAAACAACCAAAATATAGCCATGATCATGGCGACTGTTTCATTGTACCTGGTTTTTAAAAATTGTGGCATGGTGTAAATGCTGTTTTTCAAATACACCGGCATAAAAAATACAGCAACTACTACCAAAGAAACGGTAGCAAGCCATTCGTAAGCAGAAATAGCAATGCCTAATCTAAAACCATTACCACTCATTCCAATAAATTGCTCTGCAGAAATATTAGAGGCAATTAAAGAAGCACCAATGGCCCACCAGGTTAATTGACCTTCTGCTAAAAAGAAATCTTGTGTATTGACTGTAGCTGATTTTTTTCTTTTATAAATCCAAAAGCCATAGCTAGCAATTAATATAAAATATAGTACAAAAACTAGGTAGTCATAGGTCTGAAGTCCTTTTGGCATGGTCGTTAGGTTTTGGTCTTAAAATTAGGCTTTAAACTCAAAAAGGCACCCTTTTGGAGTGCCTTTTTTATCAAAACCAAACCTCTATTCTACTCCAAACCTAATTTAATAATTTTCTTAATTTGTAAGATTAAATAGATAATTACAATCCAAACTGCCGCTATAATACTATAGGCTAAAAGTTCTAACCACAAGGGCGAATGACCTCTACGAGCAAACAAACTTCGATGATTGTAATTGGTGGTATAAATTAATTTCGAACCCCATGGCGCCATGGTTTCTGCAGTTAAATTTCCATAAGTATCATTGTCAATCACATTCGCTACTAATATTAAATTGCCTTTATTGTCTCCTGGCAAATTTTCTCTTTTAAACTCTGCGGAAACTGCGCCTGCAGTATCCGTAGTATACGTGGCAGTTTCATTCAGGTTCAAATTACCTCCTAATCTTTTTACTGTTAATACCATTTCAACGCCAGCCATTGGTTTCCAAATGGTATCCGACAACACCAATAATTTTGCATGTACCATCTTACCTTCTAATGTATCTATTTTTAATTTTGCTTTTGTTATAGTGGTGCTTCCAGTTGCTTCGTCAAATTCTTTAGTAGTAG
>CAINFN010000004.1 GCA_903848125.1 uncultured Bacteroidota bacterium | reverse complement strand
GTTCCTCGCTGAGTCGAAAATCGAGTCATTTTTGCTTTAAATTTATCAGAAATGGCACCACCCACAGAAGAACGAATTGATTTTCCTTCTTCAAACTTTTTCTCAGCAATTAGAGACCAAAGGCCTTTGTTTTTTAAACCTTGTGCTTTTCTATAGTCCATTTTTTAATTTAGTAAGTGAAATTGTTTTTTAATGGCATCTGATAAATCAAAATCAGTTGGTATATTATTTTGTATTAACTTTGTTACTCCACCATTGTATATATTGGTATCATTATTTAATATAGATACAGTTGCTGTTTTATTAGTTTTTTTCATATCTTGTGTTTCACTATAAGATTTATCAGCTGAAGATAATTGATAATCAGGCACAATAGGATTTAAGTTAAATGCTCCGGATTTCATTGGATCAATTGCTTGACCATTTTTACGGACTTCATAATGTAAATGTGGTCCAGTTGAATGTCCTGTTGAACCAACTTCTCCTATTTTTTGACCAGATTCAATTGTATCACCTGCATTAACATTAATTTTTGAAAGATGTGCATATCTTGTTATAGTTCCATCTTCATGCTGTATTTCAACAAATTGACCATAACCTTGTTTATGATTATTTGGATTTTCCCAACCAGCTCGTTTTATTTTACCAGAACCTGTTGCAGTAACCGCATCACCTGTTTTTCCACCAAAGTCAACACCTTCATGTTCTTTACCCAAACGAATACCAAAACCACTGGTTATTTTAGATATTTTAGATGAGTATGTTGTGGGAGTATCTTCTATGTTAAATTCTTTTTTCTTATTTTCAACTCTTGTTTGTAAATCTTGTTGAGTAATTTTTCCTTTATTACCAATATCTAAACCTTTGTTTGATTCATAATAATCTTCGCCTTTTTCAGCCAAAACATCTCGATTTTTTCTTGATGGTAAATATACTTGAGCATAGATGTCGGATCCTTTGGCTCCCTGTTTTAATCCACCTTTTTCTAAGTATTTTTCGACATAATCAAATTGCTGAGAGATTGTCATTTTAGCTAATTCTTCGGTTGAAGTACCTAAACCTTTTGCTGTGTCTGGCATAAATTGAATTAAACCTGTTGCACCATTTTTTGCAACCTTTGAAGGATCTAAACCACTTTCACTTGCCATGACACCTAACAAATCAGAAGCTTTAATATCTTTTTTGGAAGCGTATTTGTTGACCTTATTTAAAAATTCAATATCTTTGGACCAATCACCTGCACCAATACCCCCCGTTGCATATGATTCATTTTTATTATTCATATTAGGTAAATCAGGTATATCTGGTATTAAATCTTTAAATGAATTACTAAACTTTTCACTCCAATTAATATTTGCTAAAGCATCTTTTGCTACTAATAAACCACCAACACCTAAGGCCACTTTAGCTGCTGTTTTTAAAAACCCCGATTTTCTAGCCGTTCTTGCTAATTTTGATATTGTGGATACTTTTTTACCTGATAAAATTTCAATAGTTTCATCTAAAAATCTATCTTTTTGTTTATCTAATTGTTTTCTATATTTTTTATCTTCTTTTTCTCTTACGTCATGCCACTTTTGATTTTTTCGCATAAACGAATACATTTTAGCCAATAAGTCTGACTCGGAATCTCCTATACGAATGTTTTGTGATGACCCAGCACCTATTTTTGAATACTCAGGATCTTTTTTAGAAGAAACTTTTATTTTTTCTTGTTCTTGTTTTGGTTCGTTGGTAGTTGGTTTATCAGAAGAAGTTGGTTTGTCGGAAGGTTTATTGAGAGCATCAAACAAACTTTGAGTTTCTTGTGTTTGTTTAGCTTCTTGTTTTTCCTCTTTTGGTTTCATCATAGATGACATTATAGGTGATGACATAAATT
>CAINFN010000003.1 GCA_903848125.1 uncultured Bacteroidota bacterium | reverse complement strand
GTTTTTTTATTAATTGCTTAGTTTGTTCCTGCTCTTCCAATACTTTCATAATGATAGCCCAACTCCTTCATTTTAGCTACTTCAAAAAGATTGCGTCCATCAAATATGATTTTATTTTTGATCTCTGTTTCCATTCTTTCAAAATCGGGGGTTCTAAATTCACTCCACTCTGTGGCAATGATTAAAAAATCGGCCCCAGTTAATGCATCATATTGACTGATTGCATATTTTATTTTATCCCCTATTTGCGCTTTTACATTGGGCATCGCTTCTGGATCATAGGCTGTAACCGTTGCTCCCATTTGCGTTAAGGCATCAATAATACTTAAGGCTGGCGCTTCTCTTATATCATCTGTATTAGGTTTAAAAGCCAAACCCCACAAAGCAACCTGTTTGCCTTGTAAATTATTTTTAAAATGTGCTTTTATCTTTTCTACTAAATGTACCTTTTGATTCGCATTAACTTTCTCTACCGCTTTTAAAATTTCAAAATCATATTTCACTTCATCCGAAGACATGATTAAAGCTTGTACATCTTTAGGGAAACATGATCCACCATATCCAATACCTGGGAATAAAAAACGCTTTCCAATTCTATCATCCGAACCAATCCCTCTCCTCACCATATCCACATCTGCACCCATGCGCTCACACAATTGAGCAATCTCGTTCATAAAAGAAATCTTGGTTGCTAAAAAAGAGTTGGCCGCGTATTTGGTTAACTCGGAACTTTTTTCATCCATAAATATAACCGGATTCCCTTGTCTTACAAATGGTGCGTATAAATCACTCATTAATTTCTTTGCTCTATCCGATCTGGTTCCTACTACCACTCTATCTGGTTTCATAAAGCCATCCACCGCTAAGCCTTCTCTTAAAAACTCAGGATTACTTACCACATCAAATTCCCCTTTGTAATTTTTAGCAATGGCTGCATGCACTTTATCGGCAGTACCCACTGGTACGGTACTTTTATTGACAATTACCTTGTACCCTTTCATAATTTTACCCAAATGATCGGCTACGCCCAAAACATATTTTAAATCGGCACTGCCATCTGCACCCGGAGGGGTTGGCAATGCCAAAAATATAATTTCTGCATCTTCTAATACCGTCTCCAATTGAGTAGTAAAAGTTAAACGCCCTTCTTTGATATTTCTTAAAAATATTTTTTCTAAACCTGGTTCATAAATAGTAATCTGACCTGCACTTAATTTATCTACTTTGTTTTTATCAATGTCCACACAGCTTACCTTATTTCCTGTTTCTGCGAAACAAGTTCCTGTAACCAGTCCTACATACCCTGTTCCTACGACTGCAATTTTCATCTAGTTATTTTTTAATTAAAAAATGATTTTACACCTTCTACAATATACGCTAATTGTTGCTCATCCATCTCGGTGTGCACCGGCAGAGAACATACACAGGGGGTTAGGCTATCTGTTATAGGTAAATTCCAATTTGTATTTTTTTGCTCGCCAAACATTTTTTGCAAATGACCAGGTACCGGATAATAAATCATACAAGGTATTTCCTTGGCTGCTAAATGTGCAATAAATTTATCACGGTCTACCCCTTTCAATTGTATAGTATACTGATGATACACATGTGTACTATATTTTGCTTGAGAGGGAGCCAGTATTTGTTGAATAGAAGCAAATGCATTGGTATAATAATTAGCCACTGCTAATCTGGCTTTATTGTATTCGTCTAATTTTTTCAACTTTATATTTAAAATAGCTGCTTGAATAGAATCCAATCTTGAATTACATCCCACTACATCATGATAATACCTTGCAGACTGTCCATGATTGGCAATCATGGACATTTTATCTGCCAAAACTTTATCGTTCGTACATAAGGCACCGCCATCTCCAAAGGCGCCTAAATTTTTACTAGGATAAAAAGAAGTTGCTCCTATATGACCAATAGTTCCAGTTTTTTTTGTGACTCCGTTGGAAAAAGTATAATCACAACCAATGGCTTGTGCATTGTCTTCAATCACAAATAAATTATTGGCCTTTGCTATTTCCATAATCTCTTCCATGGGTGCTGCATGACCATATAAATGTACAGGCACTATCACTTTAGATTTAGGCGTAATTGCTTTTTTCAAACTTTCTACATCCATACAAAATGTAATAGGATCTACATCTACGAAAACAGGTTTTAATCCCAACAGTGCCACAACCTCTGTGGTAGCGATATAAGTAAAAGAGGGTGTAATAATTTCATCGCCAGGTTGTAGGTCTAAGGCCATCATGGCAATTTGTAAAGCGTCGGTTCCATTGGCACAAGGAATCACATGATCCACACCTAAATAGGTGCTTAAATTTTGAGCAAAATCCTTCACGGCCTTCCCATTAATATAGGC
>CAINFN010000002.1 GCA_903848125.1 uncultured Bacteroidota bacterium | reverse complement strand
TAAATTACACCGATATACGTGCCAATATCAATTATAGTTTCAAAAAAGGGAATATTAGTTTTGGAAAAGACAATCTTATCTGGGGTTATGGAGAAAATAGCAATTTAGTGCTTTCAAATAAAGCTCCATCTTACCCCTATATTAGATTAGATTATAAACCGCTAACTTGGCTAAGCTTTAACTATACACATGCCTGGCTCAATTCAAACATTACCGATTCAAGCCTATCTTATTTGACCAATTCAGGTAGAATAGAGAATGATACTAGGGTTGTTTTTATACCAAAGTTCTTAGCTACACATTCTATTGAAGTTCATGCCATGAAAGGCTTACATATAGCAATTGGGGAATCAATTATTTATAGCGACAAAATGGACCCTGGCTTTTTAATCCCCATCAACTTATTCAAATTTTATGATAACAATAAAAGTAATTATTTAATTGAGGCAGGATCTAATGGTCAATACTTCTTGTCATTAAGTTCAAGAAACCAGCTAAAAAATACACATTTATATGCTACTTTATTTATAGATGAAATAAAAGTAAGTGCCCTGTTTAACAAAACCGAAAGCCGCAACCAATTAGGATTTAATCTAGGTGGATCAGTTACTGATGTATTGATTCCATATTTAAGCTTAGGTGCTGAATATACCAGGGTAAACCCTTTTGTTTACTCGAATTTAATTCCTGCGCAAACTTATTCAAGTTATAACTATAGTTTAGGAGATTGGATGGGTAATAATTTTGATAGGGCGATTGTATTTGCCAAATATACACCTATGGCTAAATTAAAACTAGTGGCTCGTTTTCAAAAAATTCGCAAAGGAGGTGCTGGAACAATTTATGAGCAGTATGCAGTTCAGCCACAACCTAGTTTCTTATTTGATTATATAAAAACAAGGTCTGATGTATTTTTACAAGCTAGGTATGAGTATATTAACAATATTTATCTAACTAGCTCCTTAACACTAATGCAAACTAAACTAGCTAATGGAAATGTTATTAAAGACAATACCTATCAATTAGGTATTTCAGTAGGGCTGCCATAAGTATTTTCTATAAATAAAAGTCCTACAAAAGTCCAAAAAGGGAAGGCGCCCATGGGGCCTTCAAAAAACACATCAAAACTTCCATTAATTACAAAAGCCAGAAGGATGGAAGTAATAGCCAAAGTTTTACCTACTAATTTTCTAGTAAATAAGGGTTTGAATAAGGAGACCAACCACATTATCCAAGCAATAAAGACGATATACCCAAATCTAGCTAAAATAGTTAAATGAAAATTATGAGGAGATCTTAAATTATCATCTGTATTTGAAATATCATTGCCAGCCAAGCTCATTCCTAGTCCTTTTCCAACAAAAAAATGCTGAAGTGTAAAGCTTTCATTCACCAACTTTGCCCACCAAATATATCTCCAAACTTTATTATTAGTTAGATTACCGTCTATATCACTACTTATAATAGATGTAAAATTTGATGTTATTTGAGATAAACTAATAGTTCTTCCTTGTGAGTCTCCTTGCAAATCAATTGATTCAAAAATTACAATAGATATTATTAATATTACTGGAATAAATTTTAACAAGCTTTTTACTGATTCTTTTATAATTTTATTTTTTGCGAAAAATATAAAAGAAGATAAAGCAAAAATATAAGATAAGGTTCCAGATCTAGTAAAGGCAAGTAAAATCAGAAAATTGATGGAAATTAGAATTGTATTTATAATAAGGATTTTTTTGGAATATTGATTAGTAAATAAAAACATGAAAATAGTACTAATAAGTAAATGCACTGATTTATCTCCATTCTTATAAAGAAGAATATGCTGTCCTCCAAATATATTAATAGGAGGAAAAT
>CAINFN010000001.1 GCA_903848125.1 uncultured Bacteroidota bacterium | reverse complement strand
CATCACCCATCACACTTAATGCACCTTGCGTACTTCCATGATAACCCCCTTTAAAAGAAATTATTTTTGTTCTTTTGGTAACACGCTTAGCTAGTTTCATCGCACCTTCTGTTGCTTCTGTTCCACTACTGGTAAAATAAACCGATTGTAAATTTTCTGGAAGTAGACTCGTTAACGCTTTTGCATATTGTACTTGTGGTGCCTGTATAAATTCTCCGTACACAATGACATGCATGTACTTTGATGTTTGTTCTTGTATCGCTTTAATCACTTCGGGATGACTATGTCCAATATTACAAACACTAAAACCCGCAATCATATCTACAAAAGTTTTTCCATTCACATCCTTTATATAAATGCCTTCGGCAGAGGCCACTTCAATCCCAATAGGTTTATCGGAGGTTTGTGCTAAATGTTGAAAAAAGAGTTGTCTATTATTCATACTGGACCTAATAACTATTAAATTGCAGTACAAAAGTCGCATTTTTATGGCAACCATACTCAGCGTTCAAGGAAAAGATCCACAATTTGGTGAAAATTGCTTTATAGCACCCAATGCTACTATCGTTGGAGACGTAATCATGGGCAATGAATGTTCCATTTGGTTTAATGCCGTGCTAAGAGGCGATGTCCATTATATAAAAATGGGCAATAAAGTAAACATACAGGATGGCGCCGTGGTACATTGCACTTATTTAAAACATCCCACTAACATTGGAAACAATGTTTCTATAGGACATAATGCACTGGTGCATGGTTGTACCATTCACGACAATGTTTTAATAGGTATGGGCAGTATTGTGATGGATGGCTGCGTAGTACATTCTAATTCTATTATTGCTGCGGGTGCTGTAGTTTTAGAAGGCACCATTGTAGAAGAAGGAAGTATTTATGCAGGTGTACCCGCTAAAAAAGTAAAAATAGTTTCAGAAGCATTAATAAGTGGGGAGATCAATAGAATTGCAGATAACTATGTTAAGTATTCAAGTTGGTTTGAAGCTTATAATGAGGCAAAAAAATAAGCTAATACATAGGCCCTTCCATCCCATGCCATAAATCGACATAGCTATAAAAACGTGCTTCGGTAATAATTCCTTTTTCTACTGCTGCTTTTACTGCACAGCCTGGCTCATTCATATGCTGGCAATTGTTAAACTGACAATCATTCATTTTAGCGCGCATCTCCGGAAAATATTGCGCGAGTTCTTCTTTTTCTAAATTCACCAATCCCAATTCTCTCATACCCGGTGTGTCAATCACAGCGCCCCCTTCAGGCAAATCATACATTTGTGCAAAAGTAGTCGTGTGCAACCCTTTGCCGCTCCAATCACTTACTTCTTGGGTAGTTAAATCTAAATGCGGAAATAAATAATTTATAAGCGATGACTTTCCTACACCACTGTGTCCGCTGATCAAGGTTGTTTTATTTTTAAGTAGTTTTTGTACCACATCCAATCCTTCTTTTTTTTCAACACTTATTAAATGAACTGGATAGCCGATAGCTTCATACATTTTTTTCATCGCCTCATAAGTTTGCATTTCCTTGGCGCCATAAATATCTGATTTATTAAAAACAATGATGGCAGGGATATGAAATGCTTCGCAGGAGATTAAAAAACGATCAATAAAACCCTGTGATGTTTTGGGTGATTTTAAAGTACCCAATAAAATAGATTGATCTAAATTAGAGGCAATAATATGTTGCTGTCTTTTATTGTGTGGAGACTGCCTTGCCACATAATTGTTTCGGTCTAAAATGGTATCAATCATTACCGTACCCCTTTCCTCATCCTCCATTTCATATTCTACCCAGTCGCCCACCGCAATAGGGTTGGTAGAAGTGATATTGTCTAACTTAATCACACCCTTGATACGGGCCTGATACAACAGGCCCGCTTCGGATTTGACCGAATACCAGCTACCTGTAGACTTATAAATACGTGCTTTCATGCACTACGAAGATAAAAGTATTTGTTAAGAACTACACTATCCAAAAAAGCACCCACAAATTCAATATCTTTGCGCCATGAGTCAATTTGCACACGATAAAGTGGTTCCCTATAGCCAAAGTAATGCCGAAAAAAAAGAGCAAGTAGCGAGCATGTTTGATTCCATCGCTAAAAGGTATGATTTTTTGAATCGTTTTCTAAGTTTGGGCATTGACCAAGGGTGGAGAAAAAAAGCTATTGCTTATTTAAAAGATAAAAAAATAAATCATCTTTTAGACATTGCTACTGGCACCGCAGATATGGCCTTAATGGCTAATAGTCAAATTCATCCAGGTAAAATTACCGGTATTGATATTTCGGAAGGGATGATGCAATATGGAAGAATTAAAATTGAGCAAAAAGGCTTGAGTGAAAAAATACAATTAAGCTTAGGCGATAGCACGGCCATTCCTTTTGAAGCCTCCACATTTGACGGCGCCATGGTTGCTTTTGGGGTACGTAACTTTGCCAATTTAGAAAAAGGATTGCAAGAAATAAATCGTGTTTTAACGCCAGGAAGTAAACTCGTTATTTTAGAATTTTCACAACCCACCAGCTTTTGGTTTAAGCCTATTTATACATTTTATATGAAATGGGTGACACCCACCATTGGAAAATTATTTTCTGGAAACAAAGCTGCCTATACTTATTTAAATGAGAGTGTGATTGCTTTTCCTGAAGGTGCTGCTTTTTTAAGTATATTAGAGCAAGCGGGATTTAAAAATGTTTCGCAACAAAAATTAAGTTTAGGCATATGCAGTATTTATTGCGGAAGCAAATAATTTTATTGTTCATTTTACTTTTCAGCAACTTTGCCGCCTATACGCAAAGTGATGAAGTATATCGCCCCTATAATGATGAAAAACCAATATACCTGGGCTTAAATGTTGGCCTAAGTAGTGGCTATATGAATTTTGAACGCGGTGATCTTTTTTCAAGACCTACTAGAAATGAAGCAAATTGGGTATCTCCTCTTTTTAATAAGGCTTTAATAATGGGATTAAGTGGTACACTAAGACTAAGCGATCACTTTTTATTAAGAGTCAATCCAAATATTCTTATTACAGGCACAAAAGATATTTTTACCTATAAGATATTAAACAGAACGGATACTTTTAAAATGAATGTTTCTTCAACAATCATAAATTTACCAGTTGCCTTAAAATTAGAATCAGACCGTTATAATTTTTTCAAAAAGCCAAATTTTATGCGGCACTATGTATTTGGCGGTGTAAAATTTGACTATGATTTTACTGCAAGCAAAGAGGCAAAAGGCACTTTTATAAGAAACGGATATGTAGAAAATACTTATCCTAATTTATTAAATGCTGCAGATTATGGCTATGAATTTGGATTAGGGGTTAGCTTTTATTTGCCTTATGCCACCATCTCTCCAGAGATAAAATTTAGCTATGGTCTGAGAGATATGCGTAATTCTAGTACCTATCCTACAGTTATTTTAAACAGCTTAGATAAACTTACTTCTAATTTTGTATACTTTACCATTCACGTAGAAGGCGAATCCTTCTTTTTGAAAAATTAAAAACTATGAGCAGCTATTTAATTAAAAATACAAATATTGTTAATGAAGGTAAAACCATCAACGGGGATGTGTTGATTAAAAAAGGCAGAATCGAAAAAATTACCAATCAAATTGATGTTAAAGAAGCGGTGACAGAAATAAATGGCGAAGGCCAATTTCTACTGCCAGGGGTCATTGATGATCAAGTACACTTTAGAGAACCCGGTTTGACCCATAAAGCAACTATCTACAGCGAAGCCAAAGCCGCTGTAGCTGGTGGTGTAACTAGTTTTATGGAAATGCCCAATACCCAACCGCCCGTTTTTACGCAAGCTTTATTAGAAGATAAATACAAAATTGGCGCTAATACTTCATTGGCTAATTATTCATTTTACATGGGTACTTCTCAAGACAATTGGGAAGAAGTTTTAAAAACGAATGATAAAAAAAATGAAGTATGTGGCATTAAAATATTTATGGGTTCTTCCACTGGAAATTTACTCGTAGACAACCCTTTGGTTTTAGAAAAGATTTTTGGTGGTGCAGAACTTTTAATTGCCACGCATTGTGAAGAAGAAAGCTTGATTAAAAAAAACAAAGCGGCTCTAGAAGCCATCAAACCTGTATTGGAACCTTCAGATCATCCCATCATCAGAAACGAAGAGGTTTGTTTTGAATCTTCCTTCAAAGCCATTCAACTGGCTCAAAAATTTGATGCACGCTTACATATCTTACACATCAGTACTGCAAAAGAATTACAATTGTTTTCTAATTTAAGGCCCTTGGCGGATAAAAGGATTACGGCTGAGGTTTGTGTACATCATTTACATTTTACTGCAGATGATTATGCACAATTAGGTAATTTAATCAAATGCAATCCAGCTATCAAAAGCCCCGAACACAAGGCAGCACTCTGGCAAGGATTATTGAATGATCAATTAGATGTGATTGCTACTGATCACGCCCCACATACCTGGGCCGAAAAACAAGAGGCTTATGCCCATGCCCATGCAGGCCTGCCATTGGTTCAACATCCATTACAATTGATGCTTAAATATGTACAAGAAGGTAAATTAAGTATGGAAAAAATGGTCGAAAAAATGAGTCATGCCGTAGCCACCTGTTTCCAAATTAAAGAGCGTGGTTTTATTAGAGAAGGTTATCATGCCGACTTAGTATTAGTAAAAGAACAACCCAATACAGTTAGTAAAGAAAATATTTTATACCATTGTGGCTGGAGCCCCTTAGAAGGTACCAGCTTCCCTTATCAAGTGCGTAGTACTTTTGTAAATGGTCATCTTGCTTATCATGAAGGGGTTTTTGACGAGGTAAAAAAAGGCCTAAGATTGCAGTTTAACAGAGCTTAATTAGAAATTGTCTTATGCAAGTTGATAAAATCACATTACTAGACATTGGACTATTTGATACAGAAGGCAATAATGGCTTAATTACCCATCTTAATTTTTGTAAAACCAATGGTGGTAAAGAAAAATTAGATCAATTTATACTCAGCCCTTTAGACTCCATCAATTCTATTGAACTAAGACAAAATGCCATTAGGCTATTTATTCAAGAGATTGATTTTGTCCGATCCATGGGCATTACCAATGGAAGTACTTTAGTGATTGAAAAATTTTTTGAAACTAGTTTTAAAAGTATTCCAGTTCAAATTAGTTTACCTGGAGCTTATTGGTACAGATACCTAAATGCTTCCGATTATTCTTTATTAAGTTACTCCATAGAACATTTGATTGTTTTTTATAAAAACTTACAAGCTTGGGTGGCCGTTTTTGAAACAAAAAAAGATAATAAAACCATTCAGGATTTAGTACAAACTATTAAAAAATATACTAGCCATCCTAGCCTAGCCCAATTACCCAAAAAAAGCAAAGTGGAAAATCCACAGGAATTATTGTCGCTATGTTATTTTTTCTTTTATCAATACAAAAACAATACGCGTCATTTACTAAATAGCTTTTATGAACTAGACGCCTATTACAGTATGGCAGAAGCAGTTAATCAATATCAATTTGTGTTTCCAAATTGGTTAGATGAACCCAATTCTTTTTTTGAAGTAGAGGGCGCTATTCATCCATTGGTAAATAAGCCTATTGACAATGCCATTTCTTTAACTCAAAATAGCAATCTACTTTTTTTGACTGGCGCCAATATGGCGGGCAAGAGTACTTTTATTAAAACCATCGGTATTGTTATTTATTTAGCACATGTGGGAATGGGCGTGCCGGCTAAAAAAGCAAGTCTTTCTTTGTTTGATGGACTCATTACCAATTTAACCATTGCAGACAATGTTGTCAAAGGAGAAAGCTATTTCTTTAACGAAGTACTTCGTGTAAAAAATACGATTGAAAAAATTATAGATGGGAAAAAATATTTTGTATTAATTGACGAGCTTTTTAAAGGAACCAATATTCAAGATGCCATGAAATGCAGTACTGCAGT